>JAZUNG010000121.1:0-5450 GCA_045604025.1 Lachnospiraceae bacterium
GCACCATCAGATCTGAATGACCTTTACAGAAGGATCATTAACAGAAACAATCGTCTTGGCAAATTGCTGGAAATGGGCGCTCCAAGCATCATCGTAAGAAACGAAAAGAGAATGCTTCAGGAAGCCGTTGACGCCCTGATCGACAACGGTCGTCGCGGACGTCCCGTAACAGGTCCTGCAGGCAGATCTCTCAAGTCACTGTCAGACATGCTCAAAGGTAAGCAGGGACGTTTCAGACAGAACCTGCTGGGCAAGCGTGTTGACTATTCAGGACGTTCAGTTATCGTCGTAGGTCCTGAACTGAAGATCTATCAGTGCGGTCTGCCCAAGGAGATGGCAGTTGAGCTCTTCAAACCTTTCGTTATGAAGAAGCTGGTAGATTATGAAAAGGCAAACAATATCAAGGCTGCCAAGAAGATGGTAGAGAAGCTGCAGCCCGAGGTATGGGATGTGCTGGAGGAGGTTATCAAGGAGCATCCTGTTATGCTGAACCGTGCGCCTACACTGCACAGACTGGGTATCCAGGCATTTGAGCCCATCCTGGTAGAAGGCCGTGCTATCAAGCTGCATCCTCTGGTATGTACAGCTTATAACGCCGACTTCGACGGTGACCAGATGGCTGCACACCTTCCGTTAAGCGTAGAAGCACAGGCAGAATGCAGATTCCTGCTCCTGTCACCCAACAACCTGCTCAAGCCTTCAGATGGTGCACCCGTGGCAGTTCCTTCACAGGATATGGTACTGGGTATCTACTATCTGACACAGCAGAGAGACGGTGAGCCCGGAGAAGGCAAGGCGTTCAAGGATCTCAATGAGGCCCTGTTCGCTTATGACAGCCATATCATTACCCTTCAGAGCAAGATCAAAGTCCGTCTGGAGAGACCTCTTCCCCAGGGCGGCACTGTAAAGGGTATTATCGATACATCACTCGGACGTCTCCTCTTCAACGAGATCATCCCTCAGGATCTGGGATTCGTTAAGAGGGAGAAGGATGAGGATTACCTCAAGCTTGAGGTTGATAAGCTGGTCAAGAAGAAAGATCTCAAGCAGATCCTTGACAAGGTTATCAATATTCACGGCGCTACCGTAACAGCAGAGGTGCTCGACAACATCAAGAGCATGGGATACAAGTATTCCACACAGGCTGCATTTACAGTATCTATCTCCGACATGACCGTGCCTGAAGAGAAGAAGGCCATCATCAAGGAGGCAGAGGACAGCGTTGAGGCTCTTCAGAATGCATACCGTATGGGTCTTGCTACTGAGGACGAGAGATATACACAGGTCATCAAGACATGGGAGGATGCCGACAAGCGTATTGCCAGAGCTCTGATGAGCACTCTGGACAAGTACAACAACATATTCATGATGGCAGACTCCGGAGCCCGTGGATCTGAGCAGCAGATCAAACAGCTGGCAGGTATGCGTGGTCTGATGGCTGATACAACAGGACGTACCATCGAGCTTCCTATCAAGTCCAACTTCCGTGAAGGTCTGGATGTTCTGGAATACTTCATCTCCGCACACGGCGCACGTAAGGGTCTGTCCGATACCGCTCTTCGTACAGCTGACTCGGGTTACCTGACACGTCGTCTGGTTGACGTTTCACAGGAGCTGATCATCAATCAGTATGACTGCTGTGAAGGTAAGGAAGAGATCCCTTACATGGAGGTTGAGGCATTTACAGAGGACAAGGAAGTCATCGAGAGCCTGCAGGAGCGTATCACAGGACGTTTCGCAGCTGTGGATATCACAGATGACAAGGGCGATGTGATCGTTCGCAAGAACTGCATGATCACACCTTCACGTGCGGAGGCTATCGTAGCTGCAGGCATCGAGAAGGTCAAGATCCGTACCATCCTTACATGCAGAAGCGAAAACGGTATCTGCTCAAGATGCTATGGCGCGAACATGGCAACCGGACAGGCTGTTCAGGTTGGTGAGGCAGTAGGTATCATCGCAGCCCAGTCGATCGGTGAGCCCGGCACACAGCTGACCATGAGAACATTCCATACCGGTGGTGTTGCCGGCGGCGATATCACACAGGGTCTTCCTCGTGTTGAGGAGCTGTTCGAGGCAAGAAAGCCAAAGGGTGTTGCTATCATTGCCGAGTTCGAAGGCGAGGCCGAGGTCCGCGAGAACAAGAACAAGACTGAGGTAGTTGTTACAGCTGAAGACGGCAAGGAAAAGGCATATCTGATCCCTTACGGATCCAAGATTGCCAAGAAGATCCTGACAGCAAGAGATGAGGGTGAGACTGCTCATATTGAGCTGGGTGAGAGGATCACAGAAGGTAACATCAATCCTCATGACATTATCAGGATCAAGGATGTCAAGGCAGTTCAGGACTACATCATGAAGGAGGTTCAGATACCTTACAGACTTCAGGGTGTTGAGATCAACGACAAGCATATCGAGGTTATCGTCCGCGAGATGCTCAAGAAGATCCGTATCGAAGAGGCAGGAGACTCCAGATTCCTTCCCGGTACTGTTGCAGATGTATTTGAGTTTGAGCGCGTTAATGAGCAGCTTATTGCTGAAGGCAAGGAGCCTGCAGTTGGCAAGAGGATAGTCCTCGGTATCACCAAGGCATCCCTGGCAACCAATTCATTCATGTCAGCCGCATCATTCCAGGAGACCACCAAGGTTCTGACCGAAGCTGCTATCAACGGCAAGGTTGATCCGCTGATCGGTCTGAAGGAGAACGTTATCATCGGTAAGCTGATCCCTGCGGGAACAGGTATGAAGAGATATCGTACAGTCAAGCTGAATACAGATGAGAAGATCAAAGAGCAGAAGGCTGCAGCTCAGGCTCAGGCAGAGGAGCAGAGGAAGAAAGCTTCCGATATCGAGGATGCCATTGAGGAGACTGAGGAGCTGGCAGAAGAGCTCGAGGCTGAGGCTGTAGATCTCATCGATGATGCAGCAGAAGTACTGGATGAAGCTGAAGAAGTCGTTGAGGCTGAAGAAGCTGAAGTAGCAGAAGAGGCTGAGGAAGTCGCCGAGGCTGAAGAAGCTGAAGTAGTAGAATAAGCTGAAGAAGCTGAAATAACTGAATGATCGATCTGTTTCGGGGCGGGGCGCAATTCCCCACCGGCAGTATAGTCTGCGAGCCTTATATGGGCTGACCGGGTGTAATTCCCGGACCGACGGTCATAGTCCGGATGAGAGAAACAAACATATATCATGTTTAATGGGCCCTGACATCACGTCAGGGCCTTTTTCTCCAGACAGATTCCTTATCAGTAGTAAATATGGAAAGGAAATTGGAAATGGAAAACACAAAGAGCAGTTTTGGGGTCAAGCAGATAGTAACTATAGGCATGTTCTGCGCGTTGAGCTACGCGATCATGCTGCTGTCCAAACTGATACCGGTAAATGTTGCAGGATTTCTGACATTCGATCTGAAGGATGTGGCCATTGCGATATGCGGCTTCCTGTTCGGACCGGTGCCGGCTATCATCGTATCAGTAATAGTGTCTGTGGTAGAGATGCTGACCATCAGTACAACAGGTCCGATAGGACTGATCATGAACGTCATATCAACATGTGCGTTCGTGTGCCCTGCGGCATTATTCTATAAATCAAGGCGCAGGTTTTCAGGGGCTATCATCGGTATCATCATAGGAGTGTTCTGCATGACAGCTGCCATGTTGCTATGGAACTGGCTGATCACACCTCTGTATATGGGCGTACCCAGAGATGCGGTCGTTGCGATGCTTATACCTGTATTCCTGCCTTTCAACCTGCTTAAAGGCGCTATCAATGCGGCGCTGACCATATTACTGTACAAGCCGGTCGTGACTGCGCTCAGGAAGGCGCGTCTGATAAATGCGAGCCCTGCCCGTACGGCGCCTCGCACAGGCATGACCATAGGAGTGACACTGGTCTCACTGTTTATCCTGGCGTCTCTGGTGCTGGTAGTTCTGGTCTGGACGCATGTGATCTGAAATAGATTACGTGGGTGGTCAAAATCTCTATCTGTGCATCTTAATGTAGATGTTGATGAACAGATATTTCGTTCATGCGATAAAAAAAGATCGTAACTGACCAGATTTTTCATTTATGCGATAAATATTGATCATAAATGCCCAGAATATTCGTTTGTGCAAGGTTTAATTAGTCAGAATCATCGCACAAGCGGAGATTCTGGGCAAAGAGCAGGTAATAGCATTGCGCAGACGAAGATTCTGGGCAAAGAGCAGGTAATAGCATCGCACTGACGAAGATTCTGGGCAAAGAGCAGATAATGGCATCGCACTGACGGAGATTCTGGGCAAAGAGCAGGTAATAGCATCGCACAGGCGAAGATTCTGGGCATAAGACAATATATCAAGGTTTGTGAATAATCCTTGAATTTTACGGTTTTATGGTTGAAAAATGTTGACAATTTTAATTTCTAATGATATATTTACAACAGATTTGTAACAAATTCGTAATAAATTGACTTATAAAATTTAATAAAAGAGCGAATTTGTTAAACAGAAAAGGTAAATTATTATATGAAACGTAACTATATTTTCAGAAGATTGTCAGCACTTGTCGGAGCAGTTGTTGTAGCTGTTTCCGGTCTGTCATTTATGATAGTGCTGAATACCACAGCAGATATAAAAGATACAGAACCAGTTCAGAAGAGTGAAGCAGTCGTTGAAAGATATGATGCTCCTTCAGCAGGCATGTCATCAGTCCTTAAGGGCTATCTGGATACCAACGGAGACAGCTCCGTGGATCTTCTGTCAACCACAGCTGTTGGCGCAACCCTGGACAACAATAAATATTATGATGCAGAAGGTGGATCCATCGGCAGACTGATCGTCTGCAAGGCAGAGGAGACACCTATATACAGTGAAGCCAGCAGTTCATCAGAACTGGAAGGAACTATCGGAGAATATGGCATAGCCACTCTGGTAGCAGAGGACGATGGATGGGTCAAGATCGTATCCGGTGATGTTTCAGGATACGCAGCAAAGAACGACTTCGCTTTTGGTAAGGCAGCAGAGGCTCTCGAGGAAGAGACCTACGTGATCAACGCATTTGTTGATACTGACGAGCTGACACTGCGTGAGTGGGAGAGCATGGAAGCTACAGCTCTGTGCATCCTGGCTGAGCATTCCACACATGAAGTAGTGGAGAATGATGATGATTCCAGATGGACACTGGTAAATGTCGATGGCGTCGGTGAAGGTTATATCCTGACAGAGTACCTGGACATTCAGACCACCAGAAGATATGCGGTATCTGCAGAGGAAGCAGCTGTTGTTGAAGAGCAGATCGCTGAAGGCGTTGAAGAGGCTGAGAGACGTGAGGCCATGTGGGCAGCAGAGGCTGAGGCACGTGCAGAAGAGATGCGCCGCGCTGCAGAGGAAGCAGCTTGGCAGGCAGCAGAGGCTGAGAGACTGGCTGAGGAAGCCCGCTAAGTCGGAGGCCAAGCGGTCTTAGGAAGACAATGA
>JAZUNG010000122.1:0-4831 GCA_045604025.1 Lachnospiraceae bacterium
GCGCCTCTGTATTTCAGGACCACCGAGGAGATGCTGGATGAGTTCGCATATCTGGGAGAGGACCGTGCAAAAGAAGTGGTTGTCACCAATACCAATCTGATCGCAGATATGATCGACTACATAGAGCCTGTCCGTCCCGACAAGTGCCCTCCGGTTATTGAGAATGCCGACCAGAAGCTGACTGACATGGTCTATGGAAACGCCCAGAAGATGTATGGAGATCCGCTTCCGGATATCGTAAAACAGAGGATAGACCGTGAGCTGAATTCGATCATTTCCAATGGATATGCAGTTCTGTATATTATTGCTATGGAGCTGGTCACACAGTCTGTACGTGATGGCTATCTGGTTGGATCCAGGGGATCCGTCGGGTCATCCCTGGTTGCCACCATGGCCAATATCACAGAGGTCAATCCACTGAAGCCCCATTATCGCTGCGGCAAGTGCCTGTACAGTGAATTTGATTCACCCGAGGTTAATGCGTATGCAGGAGGCGCCGGATGCGATATGCCGGACAAGATCTGTCCTGTCTGCGGAGAGCCGCTGATCAAAGACGGTTTTGATATCCCGTTTGAGACATTTATGGGATTCAAGGGCGATAAAGAGCCCGATATAGATCTGAATTTCTCCGGTGAGTATCAGGCTAGAGCACATGCAAATACCGAGAAGCTCTTCGGAGAAGGACATACATTCCGTGCAGGTACGATATCAGCTCTGCAGGATAAGACTGTATATGGCTTTGTACGCAAATATATGGAGCACCACAATCAGTCGTTCAGGAAATGTGAGATCAACCGCATTATACGTGGATGTACAAGTGTAAAGAGAAGTACCGGACAGCACCCCGGCGGTATTGTAGTTCTGCCGCATGGAGAGGAGATATACTCATTTACTCCTATTCAGCATCCGGCAAATGATGCGAGCAAGAATATCATTACTACACATTTTGAGTACCATTCCATCGACCACAACCTGCTGAAGCTGGATGAGCTCGGACACGATGATCCGACCATGATCAGGATGCTGGAGGATCTGACCGGGTTCTCTGCAAAGAATGTCAAACTGGACGATCCGTCCGTAATGCAGCTCTTTGACAATATAGAGGTTCTGGGTGTCAAGCCTGAGGACGTGGATGGATATGAACTGGGGACACTGGGTGTACCGGAGTTTGGAACGGATTTCGTTATGCAGATGCTGAAGGATACGAAACCAAAGAATTTCTCCGATCTGGTACGTATCGCCGGTCTGTCTCATGGTACCGATGTATGGCTGAACAATGCCCAGACACTCGTAAAAGAAGGCAAGGCTACGCTGTCTACGTGTATATGTACCCGAGATGATATCATGACATATCTGATGCAGATGAACCTGGAGCCATCGATGGCATTTGATATCATGGAAAATGTCCGTAAGGGCAAGGTGGCCAAAGGTGACATTTCTGACAAATGGGAAAAATGGTCTCAGGCCATGAAGGAACACAATGTACCGGACTGGTATATGTGGTCATGTGAGCGTATACAGTATATGTTCCCGAAGGCACACGCCGTGGCTTACGTTATGATGGCTTACAGGATAGCATATTACAAGATATTCTATCCGCTGGCATATTATGCTGCCTACTTCAGCATCCGTGCATCTTCGTTCAATTACGAGCTGATGTGTATGGGTAAGGAGAAGCTCCTGGAACAGATGGACCTGGTCAAGAAGCGTATGGCATCAGGAACGGCATCTCCCAAGGATGAAGTGACATTCAAGGATATGAAGAGCGTACTGGAGATGTATGCGCGTGGATTTGAGTTTATGCCTATAGATATCTACAGGGCGAAGGCTACGCGTTTCCAGGTGATAGACGGCAGGATCATGCCTGCATTTACAGCTATCGACGGAATGGGTGAGAAAGCGGCGGAAGCGTTGGAGCAGGCAGCAGCCAACGACAGGTTTACTTCCAGGGAGGATCTGAAGATCCGTTCGAAGATATCATCTACCATGGTGGAGAAGATGAACAGTCTGGGCCTTTTGGGAAATCTTCCTGAGAGCAGTCAGCTGACATTTGCAGACTTCTTTAAGATGTAAAAAATAAAGACAGGAGAAGACTTATGTTACTGGAAATTGATGACAAGAGATGTATTCAGTGCGGGACATGCGTTGATGAGTGTCCCAGAAATGCGCTGTCACTCGAGGACGGCAAGGTTGTATATAATGCTAAAAGATGCATGATGTGCGGCCACTGTCTGGCTGTCTGTCCCCGTGACTGCATTATCATCGACGGCGGAGGATATGACTGCGAGGAGGTTGAAGACCTCGGATTTGCCCAGATCCCTTCGAAGGGTCAGTACAGGAATCTTGTCCTGGCCAGAAGAAGCGTCCGCAGATATACAGATGTGGATGTGACCGAAGATGAGCTGAAATTCATCCTGGAAACAGGCAAATACGCGCCTACTGGAATGAACAGGCAGGGAAATCAGTTTGTGGTCGTAAGAGGCGATAAAGTCACTGAAATGGCAGCAGATGCATATGCTGTGCTGAGAAGATGGCTTGAAGACGGTACTCTGACTGATATACCGGCAAAGATTTACGGAGCCCTGTGTAAGAATTATGAGGAGAACGGCGAGGATGGACTGTTCTTTAAAGCGCCGCTGGTCATCTTTGTATACGGCGATACTGATGTGGATGGAGCTATATGTGCTACAACTATGGGATTTGCGGCTCAGACAGTTCAGCTGGGTGCTTGTTTTGCCAGACTCCCTCTTCGGGTATTTGAAGATGCTGAGTTTGCGGCAAAATGGCAGGCGCCGGAAGGCAAGAAACTGGTCGTTTCCCTGCTGATCGGAAATCCTGAGCCGGAGTACTTCAGTTCCGTTCCGAGACGCACTCCGAAGACAACTGTCATTGAGTAAGACGGAAACATTTTCATACAGGAGAATTATCATTCATGATATTTGTGACCGGTGACACTCACCGGATGAAGGACATCGCAAAACTTGATAAGGTGCATTTCCCGGAGCAGGAAATGCTGAGCCGGAAAGATTATCTGATCATTGCCGGCGATTTTGGCGCAGTCTGGACAGGCGATGAGCGTGACGATGAGCCACTGGATTATCATGAAAACAAGAACTATACAACATTGTTTGTCGCCGGAAATCATGAGAACTATGATCTGCTGGATTCATATCCGGTCGAGGAGTGGAACGGCGGCAGAATCCACCGCATCAGAGAACACGTGATCCATCTGATGAACGGAGAAGTGTTCACTATTGACGGAAAGAGAATATTCGTAATGGGCGGGGCTACCAGTATTGACAAGATGTTCCGAAGGGAAGGCCTGAGCTGGTGGCCCCAGGAAGAGCCTTCTGCAGATGTGTTTGCAGACGCCACCTGGAAACTCATGGAATACGACAATACCGTTGACTATATCATCACTCACACCTGCCCTGAGAAGATCCGGAAGACTGCATTTGAGATCTACAATGATTTCATAGAGTACAGCAGCGGAGTAGAGCAGTTCCTGGATTTTGTTCTGGACAAGGTCCGTTATACCAAATGGTTTACCGGTCATATCCATATTGACCGTGAATTCTCAGAATACCACCTGCGCGTTCTTTACAACGGTCTGGTCAAACTCTGACCTTTCAGTTTCTTATTCGTGGAGATCACCACGAATACTCCTATGATAGCTACAACTATATCTGACAGCGGCATGAACCAGAGAATGCCGTCAATTCCTATGAATGTGCAGAGGAGGTATGGCAGACCGGCTCCAAATGCCACCTCACGCAGCATGGACAGAAATGTTCCCATTCTGACATTTCCGATCGCCTGAGAGAAGATGCAGACACCTTTGTTGAAGCATGAAAATACAGTCGCGCCCATGAAGATACGGATGCATTTGACAGCATATTCAGTGTAATAAACGCTCTCGTTACCTCCGCCGAACAGGCCTGCCAGCTGGGCGGGGAAGAGCAGAAACAGTATGCTGACCACCGCTCCGTAGATCAGCTGTATTGTGAGCATCATGTTCATTAGGCGTCTTACACGGTCGTACCTACCGGCTCCCAGGTTATAACCTGCAATGGAAAAACAGCCTGAAACCAGTCCTACGGACACAGAGATGGCTACCTGGAAGAACTTCATGGTGATACCACAGACAGCGGTTGGGATATGTGCGTATTCCTCCTGACTGAAGATGGGGTCACGCGCTCCGAATGTTTCAATAGCCCTGAACACTACTGCCATGGATAGTACTATAGCCAGCTGGATCAGCATGCTGGTAAGTCCCTGTGGGATAACCTTTTTAAGTAGGGTCCATCGGGGCTTCATGCTGTCCGGAACAAGCCTGAACGTCTTCATATGGCACGTATATAATGCAAAAACAAGGGCAACTATGATCTGTCCTATGATAGTTGCCAGAGCAGCTCCAAACATGCCCCACCTGAATACATAGATAAAGATCGGATCCAGGATGATGTTTATGACTGCACCGAGAGTGGTGACTATCATGGCAAACCGTGGGTTTCCATCTGCCCGGATGATAGGATTCATGGCCTGACCGAACATGTAGAACGGGATACCGAGCGCGATCCAGAAAAGATACTCTTTGGCCAGTGCAAATGTCTGATCGTTGACCCTTCCTCCGAACAGTGTGAGGATCGGTTCCGGAAGGATCAGATAAATGACCATCAATATCACACCAACGATCACCAGTGTGGTGATCGAACTTCCCACAACTCTTCGGGCACGCTTCTGATCATCTGCACCCTGAGCCATGCTGGCGATAGTGCAGCATCCGTCACCCATCAGCATGGCCAGACCCAGCGCGATCAGAGTCAGCGGA
>JAZUNG010000123.1:0-7532 GCA_045604025.1 Lachnospiraceae bacterium
TATGATGTCCCACGGAGCTCCGGCCTGCTCACCGGACCTGACTCTGGAAAGAAGCTGCGCAAGGGCATCTTGTTCCAGCCTGTCATCCCCATCCAGAAATACTATCCAGTCTCCTTTTGACTCTGCCATACCTGCATTGCGTGCAGAAGAAAGACCTCCGTTCTCCTTGCGGACCAGCCTGAAACGGCTGTCCCTTAGCATATATTCATTTATAATCCTGACCGAATCATCAGGACTTCCATCATCAACGCATATGAACTCAGCCTCCCTGATATCCTGGGCCATACAGCTATCCAGACACTCCGGGAGATACTGCTCGATATTATAAACAGGTATTATGACGGAAAATACTATATTATCCATATAACGTATGCAACCTTCAGCTGAATCTTCTGCGGATCCTTCCAAATACTTTGCCGAAGAATGACTTGCCCTGCTGCCTTTTCAGTTCAGACAGGAAGCCTTCGCAGTCATTGATCCACATCCTGTAAAAGTTCCATTTGTATATAGGGAAGTAATTGCTGTCCGCATACTTCTTCTCCATATCCGTCCTGAACTCCAGCGATGCCTTTCTTACGAAATCATCTGCCAGAGATCCGTCCAGCCTCATATAGTTCCACAGATAGCTGTCATATTTCAGACGGCAGATGACAGCCCTGAGTATCCTGACCCGCTCAGTACCATCCTTAAAATGCTCCCGGATGAACCGTGACATCTCATCATATTCATCGCAGACACAATATGCCTTAGCCGGTGAATTGACCGATGACTGCTCATTATCCTGTCTGTAATGCAGAAACGCATCCTCAACGAGCCTGACTCTCTTCGCGCATGCCCAGACCTTGAAATTGAAACTGGCATCCTGATAAGATGCACCGGGAGTCTCATTGAACCTGATATCATTCTCCTCAAGGAAACTACGCTTATAGATCGCGGACCATATAGATGGCTTGATATTGAAAAACTCAGCCTGATCCAGCGGATCTGTCATCTCCATCGGGCAGAAAACGCCTGCCTGTATGTAGCGTTTCGGAAGCTTGAACAGGACATTTTTTGTCTTTCCGGATGCATAATAGAACCAGAAATCAGATTTGACTACATCCAGAGCATCATTACGGGCAGTGGTATACAACGACCTGAACATCTCTTTATCAATATAATCATCCGTCTCAACTATGCCAATATATTCGCCCGTGGCCGCATCCAGACCCAGATTCATCTGATATCCGTAGCTTTTCACATCTGAACGAATGATCCTGATACGGCTGTCGGCAGCTGCCGCCTCTTTCAGGATCTCCAGAGTGCCGTCTGTTGAACCTGCATCGATACAGATGATCTCTATATCAGCAAGCGTCTGCGCGGCAACACTTGAAATACACTTTTTTATATATTTCCCCACATTCAGTGAGGGCATCAGTACAGAGACTTTGGGACTCATGTATGCTCCTTTTGACTTAAGAACGCTTCAGCAGCTTCTTTGTATAATAGCGGAAGTCTTTTTCAAACGCAAACAGCAGCGCCAGGATCAGAAGACCTATCCCAACTGCTATGATACCATTTACAAACAGCTCTGCAAGGCGGTTTTCAAAGCTCAGCATGATCCTGTCCAGACCGACCAGAGCCACTCCGAATACTATCACCCACAGGTAATTTTTCAGATAATATGGTCTGACCGACTGGCCAATACCATGTTTGAACAGCATATACGGTTCTATCACATGGCTGACTGTAAGGTTTGTGATGATGGTTGCAACGATAACTCCGACCACCTTGTACTCTGCCGGGAATAACAGTACCAGAGCGATCGACAGGATCACATTCAGAACACCCTCTATCAGAGACTTCCATCTGTCATAGTAAAACGTTCCGCTGGCATCCCTGAACATGACCACGGCATTGCGCAGGAACTGGATAAAGTAATTATATGTGATTATAAATGAGATGACCTTCGGCATCTGTCTGGCCGCACCGAAAAACAGGATGATCAGATCATCGATGATCGCATAATATCCCAGGAAGAATATCACACCCAGCGCGAAGTTAAAGGCATGGAAGAAATTGAAATACCTGACCAGAGTCTCCTTGTTGTTTTTAGCGAATTCATGTCCGATCATGGATGTGATAGGTGTAAAGAACAGTATCAGGTGCTGCGTCATGGACGTCATGATGGTGACGTAGTTGTTGTATTTACCCAGGATAACAACGCCTATAAATGCAGATATGATGACTCCGTCCGCAGTGTTTACCAGAATTATGCCCAGCTTGTGCATGAACATCGCGCGGACATTTCTGGCCACATATGATCCGGTCTCTTTGTCGACCTTCTCTTTCAGGGCAAATACCTCTCCATATGGCTTCTTAGTAAATACATCAGACAGAACCCACTGAACGAGTGATGCTATGATCCGGCAGGCCATGTATGCATAAAATGACCTGAATATAAGTACCACCGCAATCTGCAGAACATCCTGCACTATCCTTGCCAGAGATGTAATGGTAGTTGCAATATAATTGTTTTTATAGGCTTCCAGAAGCGCGATCTTCGCGCTGAACATATATGTGACTGAAACCGAGATCAGCATCAGTCCATATGTGATATAAAGCTCATTTACATTTATGGAATAATCCTTCGCCAGAGTCGGAAGGAATGGCATAACGCACAGTCCGAGGGCCATGACCACCCCACCGATGATGCGGTAGAGCTTCTCGATCAGATGATACAGGGCTGCGACTTTGGCTGTATCTCCATCCACTATGGGTTTGTACATACAGAAAATGATAGCGGAGCCAATTCCCAGCTCAGCAACGGACAGAAAGCCCACAATGCTGATATAAAGGGAATCGAGTCCGTTCATTTCGTCCCCGAGATATAAGATTAATACTCTTCTTACCAGAACGGATCCTATAAGCAGGATGATCTTGAATCCTACAGCGACTCCGACATTCAGAAGACTTCTTTTTTTCTCCATATCTATGCGTCTATCTCAGTATGTCTGTAAGTGCCAGCAGACTGAAAAAACAGGTCAGGATATAGATCCATGTTCCTCTGAAGATATTTGCCTTTCTGTTATGGTATGCCAGGCACAGGGCAGGCAGCAATATCAGGGGAGTAAAATATCTTCCCTGAACCCCGTCCACTACTGCGCTTCCTATCTCACTGGTCCACTGCATATAGAGCCCGGCAAATATCATGACAGCACCTGCCAGAAATACCAGTACATACAGTATCCTGTCGACCTTGCGTATATCGAAGGCAACACTTCCTGAAGCAGCGCATTCATAAACGAACAGTATCAGAAATCCCACCCACATGACAGCGCTGGTATCTATATTCAGGGCTCCGAGTTTGGAGCCTATCATACTTTCTGCATAGAATCCCGCATTACCATGGAATGATCTGACCATGGCTGACAGGAAATTCGGTATATGCGAGAACATATATCCGGCCTGTCCGAACACATCTCCTCTCTGTCCGCTTCCGATGACTCTTGAAGCGATGACCATCCATATGACTGTTACCAGTACCGCGGCCACGCACAGCAGTATCTTGAACAGGAGCGCCTTCCGGCTGCTCTTAAATCTGGCTTTCGGGATGATAAATATCAGTGCCACCAGAACCACATAGAACACCTTGATAACCGATACCCAGATACCAAGCACACACAGCAGCACTATATGCGCGGCTTTTATCTCTGTCTTCGTATACGTTATATGAAGGATATATGAGATAAATGCCAGAGCCAGAGCTATAGTCAGTCCGTCCGCAGACATGGTGACAAATTCCTGCATGGTCATGGGGAACATCATGATCAGGAAAATGAGCTCCTCTGCCCATGGCATTTTCCATATGGCAAAGATACACAGAGCCATGCAGACTATCATATTCGCCACTCTGCCCCAGGTAAAGATGGCTGAGACATTGCGGGTAAAGAACATGGCTATCCTCATTCCTATCGACTGCGGAAGATAGGAAACCGGCGAATATATGGCTGATGTTGGGAAAGAAACATGTTCTTTCTGATCACCCAGTTCCGCTTCAGCGTCTCTGAACTCCGTTATATGCCCGGGCAGCAGCCCGCCGCCTTCATCGTCTGCAGTGAGCTCCCCCTCAGCTACCTGAAACGCTCTGTAGAAATGCAGTTCTTCATCATGCATGGAACCGTTTGGAGTCGCCAGGAAGAACAGACCTGCAAATACTACCAGCATAACTGTCATCAGGATCTTCGTCTTCAGCCTGATGAGGACCAGTACGAACACGCATACAAAAACTGCCGCGGCGATCAGCATATACCAAAGAGATTCCGAAGATGCCAGATCCCTGTTGTACATACATACACATGCCAGCAGACATGCGCTTATGACAGCAGATATCCATGTTTTTCTGTTTCGCAGTATTTTCATCTATTTACTCTAAAGCAGTACCCTTGAGCCCCGCAAATGCAAGGGCCGGTATACAATTGAAAGTCATGTCAAACAGTCTTGGTTCAGAGAAGCTGTGCAGCAGCACTGCTATGCAGATAAAAACCAGCCAGAAATCTTTATTCCTGTCTGCCCTGACCATGATCCATGTATAAAGTCCTGTGACCGCTGCCAGGAATACCACTCCGTAGTTGAGAAGTATCTGTATATATGAGCAGTCAACATAATTGTAGGCTCCTGCCTCCTGGGCTATGGAATTGCCTATCCAGAATATCTCTCTTCCAAAAGGCGTGATACCGAAGTGTTCCAGGCCTTCAGACCCGAATCCCAGCCTGTAGTTCAGCAGGACATTCAGCCTCTCAAGGACAGTATTGTCCTTGTCAAATATCAGATACAGCGCAACTGTAGCTATGCAGATAAGTGCAGGGAGCAGCCAGTACAGGACCTTCAGCCTGCCCAAAAGCCTAAAGTGACGCTTAAAGAAGCTCTGTATCATGAAGAACAGGATGTATGCACTCATCAGCAGGAAAGGCATATTGGTATCTGTCATGATGAACAGGTATACATTTGCCGCCTCGAGGATCAGCAGCTCCCAGAACTTCAGTTTTTCTTTTCTGAGGAATATATACTGCAGTCCCAGGAAGAACAGCAGTGTAGGTGCAACGCTGGTCCAGTTGAATCCCAGGCCGTGCCTGTCTCTGCCCCCCTCCGGGAATATATAGTCCGCATTCTGGATGATCTGACTGATCAGTATGGTTATCACCAGACCTGCAGCCGTGATCACTGATGAGATCCGGATCAGTCTCTGGCTGTCCATCTGATGTGCTGCCACGATCACCAGGAACGACCATATCAGCATATTATTTCTGCTGAAATGCCAGCTGAGTGCAAAAATAACAGCCAGGATAATAAAAGCGATCATGATCCTGGCATTATATATTTTTCTGACCAGTCCGATCACAATAACTGCCGCAAACAGTGCACATGATACCAGTGAGACAGCCTTGTAGACTGTCACCTTTAAAGGCGAGTCATTCAGTGCATACCAGGCGGTCAGTGTCACAAACTGGGCGATGAGAAATATCACCCAGGCTATATCATATAAACGGTTGTGAACGCGTGCGATACTCATTCCTCGTCCGATGTATCCTCATCCGGCTCTTCCTCTTTAGGCTTATCTGCGTCCAGATTATCCTCTGCCGGCTCGTCATCAGTATCTTCAGGCCCGTCATCAGTATCTGCCGGTTCTGAGCTGCTGATCGTATAGGTCTCCCAGCCTGAAGACTTCTTATCTTTTTTCTTCGCTTTCTTGCGCTCTTCAAAATGCTGCTTCGTGCCCGGATCTCCGTCTTCCAGAACATAACTGTACTCCGGCACCCAGCTGTGTGAAGCAATACGGATGCGGTTGATCAGAAGCAGAGCAAATGCGCCTGCCAGAAGCGCTACCGAGAGCAGCTGAGATACAGCTATGGTCCCAACTCTCAGCTGGTCGGTACGGAGTCCTTCGACGAATGCTCTCTCCAGCGCGTATCCACCGATATACCACAGAGTGATCTCGCCTTTGTACTGAGACAGCCTGCTGAAGATCATTATCAGGATAAACACCACCAGACACCATACGGATTCGTAAAGGAATGTCGGATGTACCTGGATATAATTGACGCCATTAACATTGACCATATTTTTGATCAGTTCGTCAGAGACCACTCCGCTGGCATCACTGTACCTGATCTGCATGGCGAAGAGATTGTCCGTAAATCCGCCATAGGCTTCCTTGTTGAAGAAATTGCCCCAGCGGCCTATGGCCTGAGCCAGTATAATACCGGGGGCTGCAGTATCCAGGACCCTGAGGAACGAGATCTTCTTATATCTGCAGACAAAGAATGCAGCTGCGATACCTCCGATCAGGCCTCCGTAGATAGCCAGACCGCCCTGTCTGATATTGAATATCTGCCAGAAGCTCGTATACTGATCCAGACTGAATATCACATAATAGATCCTTGCACCGATGATAGCTGCAATGATGGATATAATACCTATATCAATATAATGGTCCGGAAACTGATTGGTCTTCTTTGCGCGGCGCATGGCGATCACCACAGCCAGTACCATACCCAGGGCGATCATCACTCCATAAAACGCTATATGAAACGAGCCGATATTAAAACCATTCGGCAGTGTTTCTATCTGTATCCCCAGATTGGGGAAGATGATTTCAGGTGAGTTCACTTTAACTGCTCCTTATACATTAAATCTGAACAGGATGATGTCGTCGTCCTGTACTACATAGTCCTTGCCTTCCATACGTACCAGACCTTTTTCTCTGGCAGCTGCATATGAGCCCAGTTCGATCAGGTCGTTGTAGTTGACGATCTCTGCCTTGATGAATCCACGTTCAAAATCAGTATGGATCTTGCCTGCAGCCTGAGGAGCCTTCATGCCTCTGGTGATAGTCCATGCCCGAACCTCTTTCTTGCCTGCAGTAAGGAAGCTGGTCAGTCCCAAAATGGCATAGCTGGCCTTGATCAGCTTGTCCAGACAGGATTCGCTGACACCTAGGTCTTCCAGGAAAACAGCCTTTTCATCGTCATCTAGTTCCGCAAGCTCTGCTTCGATCTTGGCACAGACCACAAATACCTCTGAGCCATTGGCCGCAGCGTACTCCCTGACCTGCTCAACGAACGCATTGCCTGCTCCGTCATCAGCCAGATCATCTTCCGATACATTTGCAGCAAAGATGACCGGCTTGTCTGTCAGAAGATTGAATGTCTTCATCAGCTCAGCTTCATCTTCCGACAGCTCCAGGGTCTTGGCCAGCTTTCCTTCTTCAAGATAAGCCTTGACCTTGTTCAGAAGCTCCAGTTCTGCTGCCAGTGCCTTGTCGATTCTGGCGCCGCGGGATGTCTTGGCGATCCTGCGCTCCAGGATCTCGATATCCGAGAAGATCAGCCCCAGATTGATCGTCTCGTTACCCCTGACAGGATCTACAGATCCATCTACATGTACGACGTTTGAATCTTCAAAACATCTTACAACATGTACGATCGCATCTACCTCACGGATATTTGCCAGAAACTGGTTTCCGAGTCCTTCACCCTTTGATGCTCCCTTCA
>JAZUNG010000124.1:0-47590 GCA_045604025.1 Lachnospiraceae bacterium
CATGTATCTGGAAAGTCATAATAAGCATATAAATGTTCAATTAGCCGATGGATCAGTTGTTGAGTATATAGGAAAAATATCAGAAGAAAAAGAAAAACTTCCAGCACAGTTTATCACAGTGGCAAAATCCTTTATCGTAAATATGAAGTATATTTCCTCATTTTGTTCTTCCAGCTTGAAGATGCAAAATGGCATGAAGATCAACATTACTGCCCCGCATCGTGATGAGTTCAGATTGAGTATAGCTCAGTATTTTGAGGGGGGGTGTGATAGATGAATGAAACAGCCGACTTGATCGTTTCGTTATTTGTTGAACTTGCGAGGCTTGTGATCATTAGATATTATGCTGATATTTTCTGGACAAAACGAGATAATAAGTTTCAAAAAATACTATTGTATGTTGCTGCATATGTAATAACAACCGGAACCTATTTATTACTGCATAACATGGTTTTTAATCTTGTTTCCACGTTCGCAGGGATAATTATGATCTCTATTGCGTATGACAGCAGCATGATAAGGCGATTGATTGGATCTGCTGTAATTCTTGCTATAAGTGTAGCCCTAGATCTTCTGGCGGCTGTTGTCCTGATGGAAAGCCCTACCAGTGAAAACTATGATCTGGCGAGCTCGTTTATATCTGTTTTTCTGTTCCTTCTCAGCGCTGTTATAGCAGGAAAGATCTATAAAAGGAAAAAAGACGATATTTCTGCCAAAGAATGGTGGTATGTGCTTGTTATCACAATAAGCAGTACCTGTGTGGTGTTTTTCCTTGCACAGGACAGCATTGTCACAAGGACAACAATTATAAGCATATGTGCGGTTATTTTCCTGATCAATTATATGATCTATAACCTTTTTGTTTCTTTGGAAGAGAAACATGAATATGAAAGAGAGTTATTATCCCTTAAAACCCAAATGAATATTTACGATAATCAAATATCCGGGAATATAAAGAGAGATGAAGCCATAAGAGCAATGCGTCATGACATGAAACATCATGTCCATGAGATCTACTACCTGGCGGAACAGGGAGATGATGAAGGAATAAAGAGCTACGTTTCCAGAATGGGAGAGCAGATCCAATTAGCAGAACCAAAGGTCAAGAGCGGAGTCATAGCAATAGATGGTGTAATGGGATATATGATCGAACAGGCAGAAAAGAAAGGCATTCGGATTGACACTCATATAACCATTCCGGATTCACTTGTATTGTCTTCTTATGATATGAATATACTTTTAGGTAATATCATGCAGAATGCTATTGATGCAGCTGAAAAGTGTGATGACAAGCAGATATCTGTAACTATCAAATATGACAAGCAGTGTATCTTTATAATGGTGAGCAATAGTTTTAATGGAGATATTGAGCATCATGATGGAGAGTACCTGTCTACAAAGAAAAATAGGAAAGATCATGGCTTGGGGTTGAAAAGTGTCAGGAATATCGTTGAAAGATATGATGGAAGTATTTTCTTTATGGAGGAAGAAGGACTGTTTACTGTAAAGGTGGTGATGTTGATAGAAGCAGAATAAGTTGAAGCCTGGTAAAGTACAGGCTGGAATAACAGCCACAGCTTGCATACAGGAATGCGTTTGCATTATAATTGATGCAAAAAATAAGGAGGAACTACAGTATGGCAGTTGATTTTATTGATTTTTCCTGTAAACACGACATTCTGATCAAATGGAAGGATGAATACCTTCCGATGGATGAGCCGTATTTTGAAAGCGAGCTGGTAGCTGAGGATACATGGAAGGTTCTTTCTTCCGGTGATTACTGCTACATCATCAAGGGTGACGGAGAGGCTTTCGCCCTCGACAGTGGCTACGGAGCAGGCAATATCCGCAAATACATGGAGTCCGTATGTGGTGTTCCGGTACCTGCTGTTGTGAACAGTCATGATCACTTTGATCACACCGGAGGCAATCCGTATTTTGACAGGGCATACATGTCTGAGCTGTGCGTTAAATACGCAACTATTCCTTTCCCGAGCTTCGCAGGGATTGATTTCCATGCTGATGCATATGAGAGGATCGCTGTAAAGGAAGGCGATATCATCCCTCTCAAAGGACGTGAGCTGGAAGCTATCCAGATCTGCGATCACACCAGAACATCCATGATGTATCTGGACAGAAAGAACAGGATCCTCTTCACCGGTGACGAATTCTTCGGATTCCCGATGAAGGGCCTGGGATATGGTCTGACCAGTTGGGTCAACAACCTGCAGAAGATCAGAGCCATATGGGATGAGTTCGATATCATGTGCGGCGGAAACGGTGTCAGAGACAAGTCTCATATCCTGGGATTTATAGAGTGCGCAGAGTATGCACTGGCACATCCTGAGGAAGCCACCGAAGGCGGCCCCGGCGGCCCCGGAGGTCCCGGAAAGCCCGGCGGAGGTCCCGGAGGCCCCGGAAGACCTGGTGGTGGCCCGGGAGGTCCCGGACCCATGCCTGACCACGATGGTCACATGGTCTATGACCGTATGCTGCCTCATGCGGGAGACCGCTCGAAGTATGACCCTGAGGATCTGCCTCCGGCAAAACCTGAAAATATGGTCATGCTGCAGCACAATGGATTTACCATCCGTTACGACAAGACATTGATCAACTGCTAGATCTTAAGCAGGATATGAAAAGAAAATCTCCGGCTGGAGGGTTCGCCCTCCGGCCGGTTTTTTATTGCTGTGAACTCATCCGCAATCGATTTCACAGAAAACTTCCTCTGAGTAAAGGAAATAGTTAATTTGGCTTCAGACTGACATTAATCCATAATATGCCTACGATAGGTTCAAAAGGACCAAATAAACTATAAATTCTGAAAGTTTTATTTTTATCAGGAGGAAAAAGAAACATGAAAAAAGTACTGGCTATAATCCTTGCAGCAGCACTCGTATTCTCACTTGCTGCATGTGGTTCTTCAGGCGGTGGCGGCGGAAATACCACTGCACCTGCAACTCAGGCTGACGGCGGCAATGGCGGCGGTGGCGGTGCTGCACCTTCAGGCGATGCACCTTCATCTATCAAGGTTGCTGTTATCTCCCCGATGACAGGCGCTCTTGCTGAGCAGGGCGAATCAGCTCCCTGGATGGTTGAGCATTTCACAGACTATATCAACAACGAACTCGGCGGAATCGAATTTGCTGATTATGGAACCAAGCTTCCTGTAGAATTTGTTCTTTATGACAATGAGAGTTCATCAACAAAAGCCAGCGAAGTAACACTGAAAGCTATCACAGACGACGGTGTTGATCTCGTTCTTGCATGCCACGTTCCGGATATGGTTATTCCGGTATCACAGGTTTGCGACAGCCAGGAAGTTCCTGCAATCCACTTTGACTGCCCGTCAGGCCCATGGGAGGCTAACGGACCTTTCGAGTGGGCATACCTTGCACACACAGATGCTCCTACATATGTAGACGCTTATGAGTCCATCTGGAAAGCAGCCGGCTATGAGCCCGGAGATACCACTATCGGTCTTATCTTCGGTAATGACACAGACGGAACCGCACTCAGCCCTGCATATCAGTCAGGTCTGGAGGAGAAAGGCTGGACATGCTTCCATCCCGGCCTCTACACAGCAGGCACAACTGACTTCTCAGACATCATCAGACAGTACAAGGACAATGACATCAAGGTTATCTTCGGTACCATGCTGAACCCTGAGTACGCTGCATTCTGGGAGCAGTGCCAGCAGCTGGATTATCATCCCGAAGTTGTAGTTATCGGTAAAGCTTATATGCTCGAGTCTCAGGTTCTGGTAGTTGGTCCTGAACTGGCTGATGGTCTCTCACTCGAGGGATGGTGGCACAGAACATTCCCTTATCGTTCAGAGATCACCGGACTTGACAGCCTGGAAGAGTTCTGCACCATGTATGAGGAAGGCTCAGGCCACGGCGTAGCAGCTCCTGTTGCAGCAGAGTATGCAGCAATGGAAGTTATGATCGATGCACTTACACGCGCAGCTAACCTTGATCATGCAACCGTACGTGACGCTATCGAGGTTACAGATCTTGATACAGTTATGGGTCACATCCACTACAACCCTGATACAAACTGCCAGTCACTTCCTTGCGTAGGCTGCCAGTGGGTACTCCAGGATGACGGAACCATGAAGCAGGAAATCGTTGGTAACGGCGATCCTTCAAACGGAATCGAGATCACAGCTCCTATCAAGACTGAAGGCGCTGTATGGATGAAGTAATCCCAACCAGTTATTGAAAAAGAGTAATTGATGGAATATGGGGAGCCGGGACTGCCCGGCTCCCCTTTATCAGACTAAAAGGTATTATCTGAAAGTAAAGGGGTGACATATCAGAAATGGGAAAGATACTTCAGTTCGACCATGTTGATTCTGGTTATGGACGTGTAAAAATCCTGCATGATCTTACCTTTGATGTTAATGAAGGCGAGCTTCTGGGCGTTATCGGACCTAACGGATGCGGAAAGACAACCATGTTCAACGCATTGCTGGGTCATATCCCGCCTATGAGTGGCAAGATCATATTCAAGGATGTCGACGTAAGCAAAATGAAACCGAATGCGCGGTGTATCATGGGAATCGGCCGCACATATCAGGTTCCGCGTCCTTTCAACAGCATGTCGATATTCGAAAATGTTCTTGTTTCCGCGGTTTACGGTGGAAAGAAGAGTGAAAGTGAAGCTGGAAAGATTGCCCTGGAGGTTCTTGAAAAAACAGGGCTGTACGATAAAAGAGAACTGATAGCCGGAGGATTGACACTTCTGGATCTGAAGAGACTGGAGATTGCCAGGGCTCTGGGCAGCCAGCCCACTCTCCTTCTGCTGGACGAGGTCGCAGCGGGTCTTACAGAGGCAGAGGTTGAAGATGTCATGAAACTGGTCGGAGACTTAAAGAGCGGTGGTCAGACGATCATCTGGATCGAGCACGTTATCTCAACAATGGTCAATACAGACAGACTTATGTGTATGTCAGACGGCACAAACCTCATCATCGGAGATCCGAAGGAAGTCATGTATTCCAAGGAAGTAGAAGAAGTATACCTCGGCGCTGCGGAAGAAGATGAAGACGAAAAGTCAGAAGAGGTCATAGAATTCGAGCAGAAAGTTAGTGCCGATATGGCAGATCTGGAGCAGAAGCTGCAGGAAGAGGAGGTGAACGATAATGAGTGAACCTATCCTTAAAATAGAAGATGTTGTTGTTAAATACGGAGATTTCGTAGCTGTTAACGGAGCTTCCCTGGAAGTGCCCGAGAAATCCATCGTATCCCTTATCGGTTCAAACGGTGCCGGAAAGTCCACTCTCATGGACTCAGTTGCCGGTATTCACAAGCCTGAATCCGGACATATCTACTACAAGGGTGAAGATATTGCCGGAAAAAGCGCGAAGTATATAGTTGAAAGAGGCATTTCACTGGTCCCTCAGGGCAGCCGCTGCTTCGTCAGAATGAGTGTTGAGGATAATCTTATTGTCGGCTCATACCCTAAGAGGGCAAGGACCAAGGCAAAGGAGAACCTTGAGTTCGTCTACAGCCTGTTCCCCATTCTCAAGGAGAAGAGAAAAGACGCTTCCGGAAGCCTTTCAGGTGGACAGCGTCAGATGGTTGCTATCGGACGTGCGCTGATGGCATCACCGGAACTGGTCCTGTTTGATGAGACATCCCTGGGTCTGGCTCCTACGATCATCAAGGATATTTACGCCAGGATCGTGGAACTGAACAGAAACGGTCTGAACGTAGTACTGGTAGAGCAGGACGTTCAGAGAAGCAAGAAGACCAGTGAGTACTGTTATATCATGCTGAAGGGCAAGGTTGTTCTGTCCGGCCGCTCCAAAGAGCTGACCGATGAGCAGATCAAGAATGCCTACTTCGGAATCTAACCGACATCGGAAAGGAGGAAACAAATGTTACAGTCTATTATTCAAGGTATATTGATGGGCGGTGTGTTTGCTCTTGCCGGTATCGGAATGAGTATGATATTCGGTATTGTAAAGCTTACAAACCTGGCTCATGGCGAGATGCTGATCCTGGCTGCATATTTAAGCAACGTAATATGCTCAGCACTGGGTATCCATCCGCTGATCTCAATAATAATAGTAGCTCCGATCATGTTCGGTCTGGGATATCTGCTCCAGAGAGTTCTGATCAACAGGGTTCTGGGACCTGAAAAAGGTGATGAGCCGGCCATGCTGGTAACCTTCGGCCTTTCTGTAATCCTGCAGAACGCTATGCAGCATATATTCTCCATGAACCCGACAAAGCTCAAGGTCGGCTATGCTACACAGAGTATCCATCTGTCAGACAATGCGATCATACCGGTCACTTATCTGATCAACTTCGCATTCTGTACAGTAGTTATCATTGCACTCAGCCTGTTCCTCAATCACACCTATCTGGGCAAGTCCATCCGTGCCGTCAGCGATGACAACGATGCTGCAGCCATCATGGGTATCAGTGTTAAGGGAACTTATGGCATAGCAATGGGTATCGCGCTTGCAACAGCAGCTATCTCCGGTATCCTGATCGGAACGACATTCAGCTTCTATCCGACGACAGGCCAGGACTATCTGCTGATAGCATTCGGCGTTGTAGTTATCGGTGGTATGGGAAGTATCAAGGGAACCTTTGTCGGAGGTCTTATCTTCGGTCTTGCAAGATCCCTGGTACCTAACCAGTACCAGATCCTTGCGGGCTATCTGATCATCATCCTGATGCTGATCATCAAGCCTTCAGGTCTGTTCAAGAAGTAGGAAAGGAGGCAGATATAATGAAAAACGTAGGTAAATCTTCAATCATAAAGATGGTCGTGTTCATAGTTATCGCTGTCGCCCTGTTCCTTGTTCCGGTAACAGGCATAGGAACCACCAACTTTTACAGAATACTGATCAATATAGCAATTTACATAGCACTTGCACAGATGTGGAACCTGATGGCGGGTTACGCGGGAATGCTTTCTCTTGGAAACCAGCTGTTTGTTGGTATCGGAGGTTACTGTGTGGCCATGGTTACGACCAAGTTCGGTCTGCCGTTCTTCCTGGGATTTATTCTGGGCGGCCTGATCAGCGCAGTTCTGGCAGTAGCTCTTTCGGCTATCCTGCTGAAGATGAGAGGCATGTATTTCGCGATCTCCACATGGCTGATCGCCGAGATGGTAAGGATTGCCTTTACTCAGTGGGAGTTTGTTGGAAAGAACGCAGGTATCGCAATGAAGAACAGGATCGATCCTGCTCTGATGTATGTGATGAGTATCGCGCTTGCGATCGTCTGCATCCTTGCTGTTTATCTGCTCATGCGCTCCAAGACCGGTCTGGGTCTGATCGCGATGAGAAACGATATTGATGCTTCCAGCGGTGTAGGTGTAAGTATTTTCAAGACCAGGATGATCTGCTACGTTATAGCCGGTTTCTTCACTGGTGTAGCAGGAGCCATGTACTACCTGTACATGCCTTTCATCAATCCTGACGGCGGCTTCACCAATTCATGGACGATCGCTCTCGTTGTTGCGGTTATTATTGGTGGTGTAGGAACTATCGGCGGACCCATCCTGGGTGCCATCATCTACATCCTTCTGACCAACCTGTTGGCAGACTTTGCCGGTTACAGCAACATGATCCTTGGTGCGATCGCTATCATCGTCGTACTGTTCCTGCCGAACGGACTGTTGGGAACATTACAGAAGAAACTGAAATTCGAGCTGTTTTCTTCAAGAAGATATTCAAAAAATGCAGAACAGCTGCGTGCGTTTGCTAAAGCGCAGGGAAAGGAGTAATTAACTAATGGAAATTCGTACTTATACACAGAATGCCCCGGTTATCTATGGATGCGGAGCTATCAGCTGCCTTGGCGAGAAGGTTAAGGAGATGGGCTGCAGCAAGGTAATGTGTGTTTATGACGCAGGCGTCAAGATGGCAGGCCTGGGTGAGCGCGCAGAAGCCAGCCTTAAGGAAGCCGGCATTGACTATATAGTTTATGACAAAGTAGCAGCTGATCCCCCGGATGCACTTCTGGATGAGATCGCTGATATCGCAAGAGAAGCACAGATCGACTGTATATTCGGTATAGGCGGAGGATCATCTCTTGATACTGCCAAGGCAGTAGGCATCCTGATGGCCAACCCTTCACCGATCAACCAGTATCTGAATCTGTTTGGACCACCTTCATTTTACAAGTCAGGCGTTCCTCTGATCCTAGCTCCGACTACTGCCGGTACCGGAAGCGAGGTTACAAAGATGTGTCTGGTAACTTATGTGGAAAAGAACATGAAGCTGCCCATCTATGTAACTGCAGATCTGGCCATCCTTGATCCTGAGCTCTGCGTTACCGCTCCTGCCGGAGTTACAGCAAACGGCGGACTGGACGCTCTTGCACATGCTTCAGAGGCAGTTACCTGCGTTAATTCCGATCCTTATTCAGAGCTGCTGGCACTTGCAGCGATCGAAAAGATCGGCAAGTATCTGGCAAGATGCTGCACAGACGGCAGCGATATGGAGGCAAGAGCTGAGATGAGCCTGGCATCCAACTGGGCAGGCATTGCATTCTCCAATACAGACGTTCATATCGGACATGCAGCAGGCGATTCTCTGGCAGCAGAGTATCATTCACCTCACGGATATAATGTTGCGATCATGACTCCTGCGGTTCAGGAGCTGTGCGCACGTCACGTTCCCGATAAGGTTAAGAAGGTCGGAGAAGCTCTGGGAATAGAGTTTGACGGCACAGAGACTCCGGAACAGATCGGAAAGAAGGTTGCCGAGAACATCCGCGCCCTGATGAAGGCATGCGGAGTTAAGGGCCTGAAGGCATATGGATATGACAGAGATACAGTTATCAATGGCGGAGCTGATTATATCATGAAGGCACCTATTACCAACAATGCGCCGTTTAAGATGACTCATGAAGACGGCATCTGGATGATGACCAGCGCATACGACGAGTACGAATGATCTGTTTGATCGAAAGGGTGTTATAACAAGATGTACGGATATTGTGGAAAAGTATTATTTGTAAATCTTTCGGAGGGATCACTGGACATCCGTGACCTTCCGGAGGATGTTGCCAGAGATTTTATAGGCGGACCCGGACTGGGAGCATATTACCTGTATAAGGAAATGCCTGCTCATACAGATCCCTTCGCACCGGAAAGCGTTATCGTGGTCACCGGCGGAGCCTGTGTAGGCACCGGAACATTCTTCGCCAACCGTACCTTTGTAGTTCACAAATCTCCTGTTTACGGCGGTATTAATGACAGCAATGCGGGCGGATTGTTCTCTACAGAGCTGAAGAAGGCCGGATTTGACGCAATCGTGATCAAAGGCGCTTCGGAAAAACCGGTTTATCTTCATATCAAGGATGGCGTGCCTGAACTGTGCAGTGCAGAAGAACTCTGGGGCAAGACTATCCCGGATGTGGAAGACTTCTTTGTAGAAAAGTATGGTATCAAGAGGCCCAAAGCCCTGTCCATAGGTCCTGCAGGAGAGAATCTTTCTTATATCTCAGGAAGCGTAACTGACAGGGAAAGAGTAGCTGCCCGTGGCGGAAACGGAGCCGTGTTCGGATCCAAGAAGCTGAAGTCGATCCTTGTTGAAGGAACCGGCAAGGTAGAAGCGTATGATCCCGAGGAGATCAAGGAACTCAACACTCAGTGCAGAGAAGGTATCCCGAAGAATCCTCTGGCTCAGGCATTCTTTGATTTCGGAAGCAACAACGGTCTGGACTTCTTCATGAGTATCGGAAAGAATCCGGTCAGGAACTGGTCCGGTTCTATTGAGGACCTTCCTATAGAGGAGATCGGGGATATGATAGTTCCCAACACAGATCCCAAGTGGAAGAAGAGGCTGTATGCATGCATGAGCTGCCCGCTTCATTGCGGAGCTATCTATGATGTCAGCGCAGACAGCAGCTATGGGATCAAAGAGACCCCGAGACCCGAGTATGAGACATATGCATCTTATGGAACTACTCTGATGGTTAAGGATGCTCAGCTGATCTTCTATATGAATCAGAGATCCAATGACTACGGTATAGATACTATCAGCTGCGGAAACACCATAGCATGGGCTATGGAATGCTATGAGAATGGTGTGCTCACCAAAGAAGATCTGGATGGCATCGAACTGACCTGGGGCAACGCTGCCGCTGTAAAGGAAATCTTTGACAAGATCTGCAGGAATGAAGGATGCGGTAAGATATTCGCTCTGGGATCACTCCATGCATCAAAAGCCTATGGCAGGGGTGAGGAATATCTTCAGCTGGCCAGCGGAATGGAGATCGGACAGCACGATCCCAGAGAAGAGATCGGAACCGGAAGAGTGTTTGCTTTTGATCCATCACCGGGACGTCATATGAGAGGCGGGCTCGGAGGCGGATATACAGGCCAGGACTTCCGCGGAACCGGTTTTGCAGACGTATATGCCATGACCAGCAATGAGAATTGCTACAATGCAGGTCTGTGCAACTTCGCTCAGTTCCCCACACCTCAGGGTATGGTCGGAATGCAGAAGTGGATCCATGCCGCAACAGGCAATCTGGAGACTGAAAGAGATTATTATATTACCGGACTCAGGAGCTTCCTGATCCGTCAGGCATTCAATCTCAGGGAAGGCCAGAGGAGAAAAGACTGGTATCTTTCTCCCAGACTGAGGGGTGAAGAGCCTATCGAAGGCCCTCTGAAGGGAAGAAAATGTGACGTCGACAAGCTCGGAGACAACTTCTTCGAAGCACTTGGCTGCGATATTGAGACCGGAGTTCCTCTTCCTCAGGTATATGATCTGGTCGGAAGCCTGGATTTTGTGAAGAATGACCTTTATCCGCCAGAGGAAGGCTGATAATATGAAGGTTTATGTCACCCTGAAATATCTTCACAGAACCAGAGTTGAGATCAATCTGACTGAGGAGGTGGATGCCGGAACCACCGCAGGTGAGTTGTCTTCAAAGGTCCTGGCGGATCATGAGAAGCAGGAAGGCATTCATTTCACCGGAGCAAATGTCGCGGTTTTGGTCAATGGCAGACTGACTGCCAGGGAAATGGTCCTGAGCGACGGTGATGAGATGAAGATCATCCCTGTCGCAGCAGGCGGATGACAAACAGAAACACTATATGAAAAAAGGTCCCTTTCTCTGTTGAAAGGGGCCTTTATTTGTAATAATCTTTCAGTTCTTCGATGGTTTTTATGTTCTTGAGGATATCCGGGTCATACCTTCTGTGGAACAGTATGCTCTGGAGATAGAACAGTTCGTTTGCATCTTCTTTTGCAAATGACATCATGAAGATCACACGGATCTTGAACTTGTTCCATGTGAGGGGATGGTCCAGAGTCATGACCGACATCTTCGTTCTGGTTCCTGGAATGATGGAGTACAGCAGTGTCAGAGCAGGATTGACTGCAAATGATGTGATCCTCTCTCTTCTCTGTATGCGTGCCAGCTGTTCCAGAGTAAATATATCCTCTTCTATGAAATCCTGACACATATAGTCGATCAGACTGTAGGGCTCAGGAAAATCCATACATTCATGTACGAATGCATCTTCGAGCAGTTCGCTGACTGTGATGATCTTCTTCGGATACAGCCTTTCTATCTTCATTGTCCGGATCAGGTCGACAATATTGTGACTGTCTTCTCTGGACAGATATGGAGATACTGTCAGCATCCTGCCGTTGAATCTGTCCACAGGTACATCGATGGTTGAGAGTATAAGCTCGGTACCGGAAAAGTCATAATAGTCTTTCTGGTTTACAGGTATGACTTCATTAATGTTCAGATAGCCTCCGAACTGGTCTATCAGCGCATTCTTAAGAGACCACATCGAGTGCACACTCATATGTGAGATGACCACCGTGTTGAACCTGGCTTCGGGGTGGTTCTTGAAATAATTGAAGAAAGCACCTGATATTGCCCAGGACAGGTACAGGAGTTCATCTTCCGTTAAGGTAAAGTCTTTTTCGGCTATCTGGTAGATCAGGAGAGCAACATTAAACTCCGCAAAAAGATGCTGTTTGATATTTTCAGGGGTATCTCTGACCACCAGATCCCGCATCTGTCTGTACAGCTGGGACATAAAGGATATGAGTCTTTCCTTAAAATCCTCATCGTCATTCAGGTCCAGACCATATACATCATAAACCCTGTCGATGAACTGCTGCGCCATGGCATGATATTTATCAGGCAGAACTCTGGCCCGGAAATCATCTTTGTGGTGGAGACGGATCTCGTATATCATAAAAACTGTTTCCAGTATCTCAACAGCAGGAAAATGATAATCCAGTTCTTCCCCGATCACAGTGAAGAATTCTGCGCAGGCTTCGGGAATCTCCGGAGGGAATGGGATCTCCGGTATGGAGACGTTCAGAACATGACCTTCCTGAAGACGTCTGTATGCTACAGCCAGATACAGGTTGATGAAGACCAGACTGTAATCGTCCATGCTGACACCGTGTTCATAGAGTATCCTGCCCACGATGGAATGGCTGATATTGTATGTCTCGGTATCAATGAAATCGCTTTCAAACAGAACATTGCCTGTACTGTTGTAATCCCAGTTGTCACAGAGAAGCTTGACCATGATAAAACGGCGTTTGCGTTCATCATCTTCCAGCTGGATCTCGTTTTTGGCCATATTCAGTTTTATGAAGGGGACTCCGTTTACAAAACGTGTTTTGAAGGCAGCTATATCACCGGACAGTGTGGAGGAGCTGATCGCCATCTCATCTTCCAGATCGTAATAATTGACGGATCCGCTGGCAGTGCAGAGTCTGATGGCCAGATAGAAAACTCTGTCCACACGGCCCAGAAGGCCCCAGTTGTCTTTATATAATCTGTTCAGGGCTTCCTGATCATCAGCATGTAAAATAAAACCCTTACCTTTTACAGAATCTATGCAGATACCCTGAGTTGCAAGAGAGTCATTAATATTGGATATGTCCTGGCGAACGGTCTTGGAAGAAACATTCAGTGCTTTCGAAATCTCTTCACTTGTAATGTGGGTTTTGCTGTTTCGAAGAATATGAATGATCTTGTTTTGCCGCATGGATAAACGAGATTTCATGGGCAGAGTATATCATCAGTATATTGAGAAGTCAAACAACCCTACAGCGTGACTGATGTAGCCGTATTCCAGCTCCAGTTCAAACGTGGTAGTTATATCTTCTACAGGTGTATAAATGACCACTTCTATCGTTTCGGATGCGCCTGCGTCGCAGCCGACTATCACAGGAAGACCCTCTTCGCTCTTGTAGATGATCTCATTGAATGATCCGTCTTTGTAGCTGTTGATACTGATCTGGCATTCATCAGAAACCGGAAGGATGTAGAAGTAATCCATTCCCGGGAACATGGTGCTCTGCTCGAAGTAGCGGTCAAATGTAACATCTGCCACAAACGGATACCAGTTCATATAATCCTGTCCGTTGGGCATACTTTCGATGAGTGTCTGCATGGTGTCGAAAGGTCCTGCAAAATATCCCAGATAGCATATGCCTGCATGACAGTCGGCCTCGAAGATCTGCTGTCTGATGTCTTCAGGGGAATAAGCGTCTTTACTGCCGCCTGTAGCGCCTTCAAAGTATTTCATATCGAACATATCAGGGGCATTCTCTACGTACAACGTTACGTAAATCTCACCTGCATTTCCCGGGGCCAGTGTATACTCGCCAAACCATAGCTCAATATAGTCTTTACCTGCAACCCACGAGAATCCTGGACTGGTCTCGGAAAACGCCCTGACCAAGGCAGTCTCCCAGTCATCTATGAGATCGCCATTTTTATCCTGATACTGCTGCAGCTTGTCGTATGTGAGCAGATACAGCTTATCTCTGTTTCTGATCACGTCCCAGAGCCCTAAGTCCCTTCCGGTCTGAGAGTCAATATTAACTCCGGTTGTTGTGGATGATGGTCTGACACCGCCACGGTATTCTTCCAGATTATTCAGATAACTGAACATGACAGGATCGCTCCTGTAGACATCTATATAGTGATAGTAATACCAGGGGAGTTGGGCAGCCTCATAATCTTCCTCCGACGTGATCTCCGGCATATAGTCCAGACAGTCGTTGGTGAAGATCATACCGGCATCCTGGGATACTATGGCATATTCATTTTCCAGAGCTGACTGGAGCTCATAGTAACCGGGACTGGTGATCTCTATATGGTCGTAGTCCAGCTCGATCAGATTCTTGCCCAGCTTCTCGTCAGAAAGCGCGGATGAATCAGAAATGATCCTGTACTGAATGGAATCTTCATCTGTTATTTTGGTGGTAGATCCTGCTTCGGTGGTTGTCTCGGCAGCAGTAGAGGTTTCCTCTGATGCTTCGGATGTGGCTTCTGATGAGCCTTCCGGCTCTGCGGCAGCAGTTGATTCTGTGGCAGCAGCTTCTGTTGTGTCAGATGTCTCCACCTGAGCTGAAGATGTGGTTTCCTTTGATGGATTTATATTTATACTGCATCCCAACAGAGTACAGAGTATCATAGCAGAGATGGTCAGTATGGCGATAAGTCTGGCTGACTTCATGTTATTTCCTCCCGTTGACTGTTTGATAAAGATACAGTTTGTTGATCATATTTATCATATATCATGTATGATTTTTTGTACACATATCTTTTTGCGGCATTGTTATAATGTGGATTTTATTGTAATATTAGTAAACAGATATCAAGGTATGGGTAATAGCCCGAAAGGTATGGATATGAACAGGGTAGCTCTGATCACTGGTTCTTCAAGAGGTATCGGAAGAGAGACTGCCAGACGTCTGGCACATGAAGGATACTGTGTATGCATCAATTATATAGAGAGACAGGACAAGGCGGAGGAACTGGCCGAAGAGCTCAGAGCCGAAGGCTGCCAGGTGATCGCTGTGCAGGCAGATGTCAGTGACAGAGAGCAGGTGGATGCCATGGTTCGGAAGACCAAAGAATCATTCGGTCCCATCAGTCTTCTGGTCAATAACGCAGGAGTGGCAGGTCAGGCACTGTTTCAGGATATTACTGATGAGATGTGGAACAGGTATTTTTCCGTGAACCTGAACGGAGCCAGGAATACCATCCAGGCAGTGCTTCCGGATATGCTGCACGCGAAGAGCGGAGTGATCATCAATGTTTCATCCATATGGGGACTTCATGGCGCGAGCTGTGAGGTGACATACTCATGTACCAAGCATGCGCTCATAGGACTGACCAGGTCCCTTGCCATGGAACTGGCTCCGAGTAAAATCAGAGTCAACTGTGTGGCCCCCGGAGTGATAGATACAGACATGGTGCAGGTCCTCGGGCAGGACACACTGAACGAGCTGGCCGGCCAGACGCCTCTGGGCAGGCTGGGGACACCTGAGGATATTGCAAACGCCATCAGCTTCCTGGCATCTGACGAAGCCTCGTTTATCACGGGACAGGTGCTGGTATCTGACGGTGGATTTGCCGGTTAATTATTGATAATAAAGGAGAAAATCATGGAATTCAGACCCGAGAAAAAACTGGGATTCGGACTGATGCGTCTTCCGCAGAACAACAAGGCAGATGCAGCCGATGTGGATGTAGAACAGGTTAAGAAGATGGTGGATCTTTTCATGGAGAGGGGATTCACGTATTTTGATACTGCATGGATGTACAATGGTTTTGCCAGTGAAAATGTTGTAAAAGAAGCGCTGACATCAAGGTATCCAAGAGAAAGCTTTACTCTGGCGGACAAGCTGCATGCAGGATTTTTCAATTCATTTGAGGACAGGGACAAGGTTTTCAACCAGCAGCTGGAAAAGACCGGCGCAGGTTATTTCGATTATTATCTCCTGCATGGCATCGAAGCAGATATGCTTCCTAAATATGAGAAATATGATGTATTTAACTGGGTTCTGGAAAAGAAGGCCCAGGGTCTGGTGAAACATGCAGGATTCTCTTTCCATGACAGCGCCGAACTGCTGGATGATATACTGACCAGACATCCGGAGATGGAGTTTGTTCAGCTGCAGCTCAACTATCTGGATTGGGAATCACAGTGGGTAATGAGCCGTGCATGTTATGAAGTGGCCCAGAAGCATGGCAAGCCGGTGGTAGTCATGGAGCCTGTAAAGGGTGGTACTCTGGCAAATGTCCCTGGAGAAGCGGAAAAACTGTTCAGAGACAGAGATGCCTCCATGTCAGTAGCCAGCTGGGCGATCAGATTTGCGGCGAGCCTGCCAGGGGTAATGGTAGTTCTTTCAGGCATGAGCAATATAGAGCAGATGGAGAACAATCTGAGCTATATGGATGATTTCAGACCGCTGACTGAGGATGAAAAGAAACTGTGCTTCCGGGTAGCTGATATCATTAACGGACAGATAGCCATCCCGTGCACGGCATGCCATTACTGCACTGAAGGCTGCCCTATGAACATCGCGATCCCTGAGTATTTCTCCATTTATAATGAAGATATGAGGGAGAATCTTGAAGAAAAGGGATGGACCATCAACTTTACCAACTTTCAGATGCTGGCAGGGAAGTTCGGAAAGCCTTCAGACTGCGTAGGATGCGGTCAATGTGAAAGTGTATGCCCTCAGCACCTTTCAATAATTGAGTACTTAAAGAACGTAGCAGAGCATTATGAAAACTGAGAGGGATTATTAATGCTTTGCCCAGGAAAACAAAATGACACTTAATGAATTAAAGACAGGCGATACAGGGATCATCACGGAAGTGGCAGGAGAGGGAGCGCTCAGGCAGCATCTGTTGGACATGGGAGTGATCCCCGGAGCAAAGGTTACCATAATCAAATTTGCGCCCATGGGAGATCCGGTGGAAGTCCGGATACATGGGTATGAACTGACTATGCGTCTGGATGACGCAAAGAAGATAGAAGTAGTAGCAAAGGACCACCACGGAGAAGGTCATCATGGCGGGAAGCATCATGAGCACCATGGCGGTGAACACCATGAGTCAGAGCATCATCCGGACAACAGGCATGAGAATAAACATCATGTATCCAGACAGAGAAAGCAGCTGGAGCATCCTGGACTGGGTGAATCAGGCAGATTTCACGAGAAAGCCGGAGAGAATCCGGTGCCTGAAGGAACTGTTCTGACATTTGCGCTGGTAGGAAATCAGAACAGCGGCAAGACCACACTGTTCAATCAGCTGACCGGTTCCAACCAGCACGTCGGAAACTTCCCGGGAGTAACCGTAGACAGGAAGGACGGTTCCATCAGAGGCTACAGCAATACCCAGGTCACGGATCTTCCGGGTATCTATTCCATGTCTCCTTACTCCAGCGAGGAACTGGTATCGAGAGATTTCGTGCTGAAGGACAAGCCGAAGGCTATCATAGACATAGTCGATGTGACCAATATCGAGCGCAATCTGTACCTGACTATGCAGCTGCTGGAGATGGACGTACCGGTAGTTGTTGCCCTGAATATGATGGACGAACTGGTCGGAAACGGCGGTTCCGTGGATGTAAATGCCATGGAGCATATGCTGGGGACACCTGTTGTTCCTATCTCGGCCGCCAAAAAACAGGGTGTGGACGAGCTGGTAAAACACGCTGTACATATAGCGAAGTATCAGGAGAAGCCGAAGAGACAGGACTTCTGCGGACCGGATGACAACGGCGGTGCGGTCCACCGCTGCATACACGCGGTATCACATCTGATAGAAGACCATGCCAGAGAGGCAGGGCTGCCTTTAAAATTCGCTGCAAATAAGCTCATCGAAGGTGACCAGCTGATCCTCGAACAGCTTCAGCTGGATCAGAATGAGATAGAGACACTGGAGCATATGACTGCCCAGATGGAGAAAGAACGTGGCATGGACAGGAGTGCTGCCATGGCGGATATGAGATTCTCATATATCCAGAAGGTATGCGACAGCTGCGTGACCAAACCGCATGAGAGCAGAGAGCATATCCGCAGCCAGAAGCTTGACCAGATACTGACCGGCAAATGGACTGCGATACCGATATTTATACTGATCATGGGGCTGGTATTCTTCCTGACATTCAACGTAATCGGAGCATTTCTTCAGGATTTGCTGGCTATGGGCATTGACGCTCTTAAAGGCGTGGTAGACAGTGCACTGGCAGCAGCGAATGTCAATGCATTTATCCACGGTCTGGTGATCGATGGTATATTTGAGGGAGTAGGAAGCGTACTGAGTTTTATCCCGATAATCGTAACTATGTTCTTCTTCTTATCGCTCCTCGAAGACAGCGGATATATCGCGAGAGTTGCCTTCTTCATGGATAAGCTTCTGAGACGTTTGGGATTGTCTGGCAGGAGTATAGTTCCTATGCTGATCGGATTCGGATGTACGGTTCCGGCTGTCATGTCGACCAGAACTCTTCCGAGTGAGAGGGACCGCAAGATGACGATCCTGCTGACTCCTTTTATGAGCTGTACCGCGAAGCTCCCTATATACGCGTTCTTCGTTGATGCATTTTTTATCAGATACAAAGCACTGTTCATGATAGGTATATATCTGCTGGGCATAGTGATCAGTATCCTGATAGCTCTGATATACAAGAAAACCATGTTCAAGGGCGAGGCAGTGCCTTTCGTCATGGAGCTGCCGAATTATCGTCTTCCGAGCGTGCGAAATGTAGTTCAGCTCCTTTGGGACAAGACGAAGGATTTCCTGCAGAGGGCATTTACGGTCATACTGATCGCCTCCATCGTAGTATGGTTCCTGAAGAGTTTTGACTTCCATTTCAATATGGTTACAGATTCTCAGGGCAGCATACTGGCAGCGATAGCAGGAGTACTGGCTCCGGTATTCAAACCGGTTGGTCTGGGAGACTGGCGCATAGTTACATCTCTGATCAGCGGCTTCATGGCCAAGGAGAGCGTAGTTTCAGTACTGGGAGTACTCTTTGGAGCAGAGGGTGGTCTGACAGCAGTCATGAGTTCATTCACTGCAGTGATCATGCTGGTATTCTCGCTTCTCTATACTCCCTGCGTGGCTGCGATAGCAGCTATCAGAAGAGAACTCGGGCGCCTGTGGGCTCTGTATGTTGTAGTGGGCCAGTGCGTGATAGCCTGGATCGTGGCTCTGATAGTCAGGCTCATTGGCATGGCATTTGGATTGTAAAGGGACATCGCGCATGAATTTTTGGGACTGGTTTATACTCGGAATAATAGTAATAATAGTTGCTGCAGCTGTATTTTTCTTCTTCAGAAACAGAAAGAAGGGATGCAGCTGCGGGTGCGAAGGCTGCACAAAGAACTGCTCGGACAGGAAGCAGACCGGCTCTGGGAGGTGACCGGAACATATATTGAGCATATCTGCCAATAAGGAGGCGCCATGAACAGAACATTTTCTTTCAGAAAACTTCTGACAGTCATACTGGTCATTGTATCGCTGCTGATCCTTGCTACTCAGGCAGGCTGCTTTGGTGATGAAAGCAGTACACTCACTACGTATTTTGGTGATAGTACTGTGGTTGCTGCCAGGTACTATGTATCCTGGGACAGGGAAAATTATGAGTCAGAAGAACTACCGGCAGACAGGATAGATGACCTGGTGGAGAAGCTGGATTCCATGAAGCTCAAAAAACATGGCTTTCATACGGACTACTTCTGGGGCGGAGTCTATGGGATAGAACTGGAGCTTGAGGACGGCAATTACATCACCTATGACGGGACCAAACTGGAACTGCGCAGCGCGTCCAGGGTGCAGGATAACAACAACTCAGAAAACAACCTGAGATCGACTTTTTTTGAAGTTACTGACTGTAACTACTGGAATGAAATGAAAGCATTCTTCCCATCGATTGATGATGAGCGGATGAATGCGTGGTAAAGGAGGGCATATGGAAAAGACATTCAGATTTGAAACACTGCCTGCCTGCGCAGATGAACTGAGATTCTGGAGCGGATATGATATGACAGACCCGTTCTGTGTAGCTGCCATGTCTGCAGCTGCATTCTGCCGGTATATGGAAGATGCAGCCGCAGGAACAGAAATGCTCAATCTCCTGAAAGGTCCCCAGCCGCTGTCTCCCAGAGAAGAACAATTCTTAAGAGACCGCAGGATGGAGGGATATTCATATGTTCCGAAGTCATATTTTGCAGGTGCAGTTCCGGAAAACAACTACACACCTGATCAGCCCTTTACAGTCACAGCTTTTGACAATCCATACAGCTATGATGCTGAGGGGTACGTGAAGGTGTTCATCAATTCCGGAGGCGCTGATACTGAGAGACCTCTGATGATGAGAAACAAGCCTTCTACCGGTGAATACTTCCTCTGGGAGTGGATGGGATTCTTAAGCGGGATCCACATGCCGGTGAAAGATGACCCCTGGGCTTAAAGGCACATCCGGTAGATATTCACGATATCATCTTTTGAAAGAGACACGAATGCGTTGCCGCATGCAGGTGCGGCTTTCTCTGCCATACGCTCGAAATTCTCTTCTCCGATCCCCAATTCTGTAAGAGTTGCAGGAATCTTCATTGTGTCAAAGAAGAATTCAGAAGTCTTCTGAATAGCCTTCTTTGCGGTTTCCATGTCATCACCCTCGTCAGGAAGATCCCAGACATTGATGCCGTAAACTGCCAGCTGATGGGCGGTCTGCTCATTCAGGATATATTTCATCCAGCGTGGAGTGAGGATAGCCAGACCAACGCCATGCGTGATGTCGTAGAATGCGCTCAGTTCATGCTCCATAGGGTGGATACACCAGTCAACTTCTGCACCTTCCTTGATCAGGCCATTGATAGCCCAGCTGGAGGCCCACATCAGATTGGCTCTGGCATCATAATCATCCGGATGCGCTAACGCCACCGGACCACATTCTATGCATGTGCGCAGGATACCCTCGGCTATGCGCGCCTGCAGTGTGACACCGGGAACATTTGTAAAGTAATTCTCCAGAGTATGGCTCATGATATCGGCAGTTCCGGCAGCAGTCTGTCTGGCTGAAACCGAGAATGTGTATGTCGGGTCACAGATAGCTATGCGCGGTCTGAACAGGTCAGAGTGCATTCCCTTCTTGATATTTACTTCCATATTGGAGATGACGGCGTGCTGGTCCATTTCGGAACCGGTTGCGGACAGCGTAAGTACGCAGTATACCGGCAGAGTAGCTGTGATCTTCGACGAATCCATCACCTGCTCCCATACATCCCCATCGTACAAAGTTCCGGCAGCAATGGCTTTGGAAGCGTCTATTACACTGCCTCCTCCGATGGCCAGGACCATGTCTATATTATTCTCACGGCAGATCCGGATTCCTGCGCGGACGGATTCAACCTTGGGATTGGGCTCGATACCACAGTGCTCGAAGATCTCCAGGCCGGCAGCTTTCAGTATATTCATAGCTTCGTCGTAGATACCTGCCTTTTTGATGGAGCCTCCGCCGTATACCAGCAGGACTTTCTTTCCTGCTTCGGCCAGCTCACTCAGATGTGAGATCTGTCCCTTTCCAAAATACACTTTAGTATGGATATAGTGTGTGAAATTGTTCATATAAAACCTCCGTATTACAATTATTATATCTGAAGCATTTCAGCAATGGCGCGCATGCGTTCTTTATGCGCCTTACAGACTGCTCTGTCGTAGGTGAGCAGTCCGTTTGTTTCATCCTCGATGTCCGAAACCTGCGTGTAGACGGCTCCGCACAGGCCTGTCTTTACTGCAGGAATGATCTCATCTCTGTATAGTCTCTCCAGCGCGTCCATATACTGACTCTGATCCCTGAAGAATCTGTATCCATAAGTCTTTGACAGGTTGAAACTGTGATCTGACAGTTTGCAGGAGTAACCGCCGAACTCTGAAAGCAGTACAGGCTTTTCGGATTCAGGTACCTGAAACTTCCTGAAATATACGTGCAGACTGGTGACGTCGCTTTCTTCCGGACGGAACCATCCGGATGCGGTGTCGATGAATCTGGAATCATCAAGTTTCTTTAGCATCTCATAGGCCTTGTCTGCTTCAAACTGACCCCAGCCCTCATTAAATATCGTCCAGAGACAGATGCAGGGATGTTCGTGCAGCATATTGACAGTCTCCTGCATGGATCTGAGGAACATGAGCCGACAGTTAGGATCCGTATTCAGCCTGTGGTCATTCAGCTTCTTTATACCAACAGTGGGAAGTGCTGTATCACGGAAAAATGAGTATTCTCCATTGTTGACCATGTCCTGGAAAACTATCATACCCAGCCTGTCGCAGTCATAGTAGAACTGTTCAGGCTCGACTTTGATGTGCTTTCTGAGAGTGTTGAAGCCCAGATCTTTCATGGCTAGGATGTCTTCTGCAAAGCATTCGGGAGCAGGGGGTGTGCATATCCCGTCCGGCCAGTAGCCCTGGTCAAGCAACCCGTGGAAGAAGTACGGCTGTCCGTTCAGACACAGTCTGGGGATGCCATCTATGACCTTCGTTGACAGAGTACGCAGGGCAAAGTATGAATGCACTGTATCTGCACCTGAAATGACTGTGAATTCATAGAGTTTCGGATCATCGGGTGTCCAGTATATTGGCTCCTTTGGAGCCAGAGTGCAGTGACCATCAGTAAAAGTGATCTCGTTCTCTTCAAATATCACATGCCCTTCAGAAGGTCCGTCTATCTCGATCCGGGCTTCTGTCAGTGAGGGAGTAATCCTGATACTGCGGATATACTCAGCAGGGACTATCTCTATCCAGACACTCTGCCAGATCCCCGAAAATGGTGTATACCACATTCCGCCCCTCTTCAGGGTCTGTTTGCCATAGGGGAACTCTTTCCTGTTCAGATCATCTGTCACCCGGATCAACAGGGTATCTTGCTCAGACAAATCCCTGTCATTCAGAAATGAAGTGATATCGATACCGTTTCTGCCTCCGAATGTCTGTATATGCGCGGCAAACGATCCATTTACATATACATCTGCTTCCTGATCCACCGCATCAATATGCAGCAGGACCAACTCGCCTGTGCTATGTGTTATTCCGGGAAGAGTGCGGCTGTACCACAGAGAGCTTCCTTCGGGAAAATGCTTTTCCACACCGGAGAGAGCAGATTCGACAGGAAATGGGACCCGGACTGTCTGATAAAACTGTTCGGGAACTGAACCCGAGCCAGGCGGGGTTACTGCTAGATCCCACAAACCATTAAGACAGATAAAGCTGTCTCGTCTCATCTGAGGTCTGGGATAGCTGTCCCATGGAATATCAGGGATGGTTTCGTAGCCATATGTAGTTAACTTCTGAAGTTCACTTCGCAATAGACTTCTCCTTTTTCAGCATGCGGAAGATGATCAGCAGGACAGGGATGGTCACACAGCCTGCGATCAGCGCTGCCAGGAATATATTTGCATTCGGTATAAATGATGTCGTACCGTCAGAATTTTCGATCAGTTCAGCATTCTTCAGGACCGCTGCTCCGATAGCAGGACCTATGATGCCAGGTATAAGTACCTGTCCTACGATACGCAGTCCCTGGAACATGCCGGCTCTGTTTTCAGGCGTATGGTCTCTGATCATGGCTCCGAATACTGCCATACCTGCCAGATATCCGCTCATCATGAAGAGTGAGCCAATAAATACCAGGACAGTCCCGCGGAATATAAACAGCAGTATATAGCCAACTCCCAGCATGATCAGGGCAGGGATCACGGAGACTTTGAAATGGACGCGGTCATAGAACTTCCCATAGAAGAATGTGACCAGAGCCGCCACGATGATGGCAGGGGCCATGATCAGAACATAGTTGTCCATGCCCAGAGACACTTCATAGTAGAGGATCAGGTAAGGCATGAAGATCTGAATGGATATATTGAATATGGCAAAGGCCAGGAGCGATGCGTACAGAACCTTGTTTTCGCGCATCACAGACGGGCGGAAACCATAGATGATATTTGCAAAGTAACGGGAGTTTGCGGATCTGTCGATCACTGGCTCCTTCACGATAAAAAGTCCCAGTATTCCGATAACTGAAACCGATATACCGATGATCAGGAATATGCTGGTCCAGCTGGCCGGGATATCCAGGTCAAATCCCATGAAGCCGCCAAAAACGACCAGGATAGCCACCAGCGGCATCATGGCGTTGATGCCTTCGGCGCTTCCACGGTTGGTGTTGTCGGTAGAGTCTGTCAGCCATGCATTGAAGCAGGCATCATTGGCGGTGGATCCGAAGAATGTCATCACACAGTCCATGATGATGACCAGAGTCACGCCCACAGACAGGGCTGAAGCGGCAGCTGGGAACAGGGCGCTGATCACATCTGAACGTATAAAGGCGAATGAAAGAATGGTTATTCCCCAGATGATATATCCTGCGCATATAAAGATCTTCCGTCTGCCCAGTTTGTCAGACAGCGCGCCGATAAAGATAGTTGTCAGAGTGGCAACCACGGCACTGGCTGCTACCATCAGCGATATATCGCCGGCGCTGGCACGGAACATCTTGTAGATGAACACATTGAAATACATATTTTCAACCACCCAGGCAACCTGCCCGATAAGGCTGAAAATAACCAGTGAAGTCCAGAATTTGGGAGAAAGTTTAGTCTTTGCCACGGCAGTTTCCTCCGAAACATAACTTGTTATGCTTATTATACTACTTCCGAAGGAAACTGCGTATGCTTTATGATGATCTTAATAACGGAAAAGCCGTCAGATGGTGATCAGCAGCCGGCCGTCCTGCATATTGTGGTACAGGATGCATTCCCTGTCTGATGCAGAGAAGACCCTGACTATACCTGACAGGGCATCACCTCCCGCAAATTCTCCGGTTATATCTGTGAAAGAATCCAGCCTGTCAGGAGCAAAGTGTTTCGTTTTGCCGTTATTGAATACCGCCGTATACAGGATGCCTGATTCGACCAGATCCTGGAAGATATGGCTTCCGTATGACAGTTCGGGGTTGTAACCCGCCTTGGACTCCTCCATCTCGCAGACTACTTCAAAACCGCTGATATCAGAAAATGATGTAGGAACTCCCAGCTCCCTCGAAGAAGTGCCTATCCTGCCTGGAACCATGAGCATCATATGCTTATCACTTCCTCTCAGCTGCCAGTTTATATCCCCGATGAACTTTGCGACAGAAGTTTTGTCATTGTAGGGCATATTGTAGTATGCAACAGGGTCTACATAAATGATCGTATCCAGCCTGACAGCCCGGGACAGACCCATGGAAGCACCAATGCTCTCGAGCAGTATGCTGCCTTCATCCGGATCATCAGGCATCTCCACAGCGGCCCCTTGTTTGAGGACCTGCAAAGGCCTACACTGCAGCAGATCAATAGAGTATTCTCCATCCTCGGCAACATTTATGGTGAACTCAGTATCTACCGGGTAGTCATATTCTGCCTGAATGCAGTGAAGGATACGCTGCATGCACTCCATCAGGCTGGAGTTTTCAACCAGTCCTCTGCATGAAATGAATCTGACCTGCCTGGGCCTTCCCACCTCGCGCAGCCTCATTTCCGCGTCAGTGTCATGCTCCAGAAGGATCCTCGTCAGATATGGAGGCATCATCGGCTCGATTCCTTCCAGAGCGGTTCTCTCCAGACTGTGTGTAGTCACATTGATCACTTCGGCTTTTCTCTGCGAGAATTTATGTCTGTCGGACGAATTGTTATAGACAGTCCGTGTAGGTTTGTCAAGGCTGACCAGTCTGGGATATGACCCTTCAGTTCGATCTACAGCTGATGTTCCCAGTCCCATGACCAGACGGAGCATACCGGCCTTCGGATCTGCATTGCTGATGAAGTTATAGGGACTGTAGGAATAACCAACTCCTGCGGCACATGGCATGTAGAGCGTCCCATAATACGAACCGGATACACGCTGGATCAGCAGAGCCATCTGCTCATCACGTTTGTCCAGCCCTCTTTTCTTCCGGTAGTCCAGGGCTGACAGGTCCATGGTGCTGGCATAGACTGTCTTGATGGCAGTTTCAAATTCTTTCAGACGTTCTTCGAATGAGCCTCTGTTTGCGCAGAAGACTGATTCATATTTTCCTGCGAAGGCGTTTCCAAAACCATCCTCCAGAATACTGCTGGATCTGACTATATAGGGATCCTGTCCGTAATATTCGATGATGTGGGCAAACTGCTCCTTCATCTCGTCAGAGAACGAACCGTTCATCAGCAGTTCCTTGAACTGCCCGGCCAGCTCAAAGAATCCCTCATCTGTTCTCTGACGGATACGCATATCCCAGAAACCATTGTCCACTATATATGTGTAGTACACGTCAGACCCGACATAGAAGGAGTCATGGGGTTCCAGTATCATATCTATTTCCGGTTCCTCGTTGCGGATGATGGCTCTGGCCAGGAGCATTCCGCAGGCTTTTCCGCCTATCATGCCGGTACCGATCATATGGTCACGTATCTCGAAGTAGTCCTCGGGACGGAAATTCTTTCTGACCATGAGACGCATTTTCTCGTCGCGGGTCATCATCAGATTGCACATGCTGCCGCATTCTTCCGTGATATCGATCCCGCTTTCTTGACGTAGCCTGGCTCTGTTGAAGAACCTGTCCCACGAGTCGGTGTACTGCTCATCGGTGCTTCGCTGTACACTGCCCAGTATGTGATAGAACCTGCTGGCCTTCACACCGTCGGTGATCGGACGGAAAGCTCCGGTCTGCGGGTCATATGTATGAGGCATGAACATGGTGTCTGAATCACGGTTCCAGACCTTGTCGGGACGCACATAGATATTTTTGCTGTCAGAATATACATCCAGGAACAGCTGGGTAGTGTTCATGATCTTGTTTACCGAGTGGACGGAATGCTTGCCTCTGATCAGCGGGAAGAATGCCACGGTATCCAGTATGAAGAGGAACGGACAGGTGACACGGAAGAAGTTTCCCATCATCAGGTCGGTTGCCCAGGCAGTCTGCAGCTCGGACAGGCAGTCAAATACATAGAAGGCATCTTTCCCGGCCTTTTCTATCTCATTATGGATCTCCACCGTAAATGTCTCGAAGCGGTGCGACAGCGGTATATGTATCGTATTTATTTCCGGACGGTCTGAAATGAGAGGCTCATGACTGGCGAACCGGAAATAAATGATATTCCGCCTGTCTTTTATGGCCTGTTCCACATAGGGTTCCATAAACAGCCTGAACTCGGACAGGTCCGACACTCTCCAGACGACGTTGTCACCCAGCCTGATATTATCGAGCGCGGTATCCATCTCCGGGATACCGGACATTATTCTTTCAAAAGGTGCCATAGTACATACCTCCTGATAAAACAAAAAAGCGCTCAACTCAAAAGAGTTAAGCGCCTTTGCTTATTTCAGCTAAAATCTATCACATATCGTCATACATGTCAATATGACGGACACCGGATATTATCTATAGAACATTCTGCGCAGGTATTCTGTTCTGAGCGAGATCATCTTCTGCGAGGTCGGAGCAGAGAATCTGGTGTCAAAACCGTGGATAGTCCCTGCGGATTCATGGAATTCGACAGGGATCCCTTCCCGTCGCAGCAGGTCCGCATAGAGGACTCCGTCGTCGTGCAGACAGTCAAACTCAGCTACCTCTATATATGCAGGTGGAAGACCTGCCAGGTTTTCCGCCTCTACAGGTGACAGATACCGGAGAGGCATGCCTGACTTATCTGGCCTGGTCATGGGAGTGACACTTCCAGACAGAGAGGAATTCCACATGGGAGTGTCTGTATATTTCAGATTAGATTCACTGTTTCCGCGGTTGTCCAGCCAGGGATATACCAGTAGCTGAAGGCAGGGTCTGATCTCAGGCCTTCTGTCACGCGCCATCATGCAGGATGTGACTGCCATAGTACCACCTGCACTGTCTCCGCATACGCCGATGCGATCTCGGTCTATACCTAGTTCATCTGCATGATCATATATCCAGCAGAGAGCAGCATAAGAATCCTCATGAGGGATGGGAAACGGATGATCAGGTGCCAGACGGTAACGGACAAAGACGACCATACAGGGGACGGCCTTCGCAAATGTCATGGCGATCCTGTAGTGGCTTCTGGACGCTTCAAATACAAAGCCTCCTCCATGAATGTCCAGCAGGCATGGAGCCGGGAAGGTCAGACCCTTCGGAGTCATGATAAGTAACTCTATAGTGCCTTTCTCATAGCCTTCTATCATCTGAGAACGGACACTCAGTTCGGGATCCTTCCACAGGAACCCGGGTACTTTCATGTTCTTCTGCGCGAGACGGACGAACCTCTCACTGACAGGAGGGGTGAACATGGTTAAAGGAAAGAATTCTCTGCTGATCGGGTATTTCATGATTAGCGTAAACCTCAATTCTCCATACCGGTGTATCTGTTCAATTAATAGTGGAAAAAGGCCTGTTTGTCAAGAATGACAGCACAGATTTTCAGCCAGAAAAATACATGTATTATTTTATCATGTTAGAATATTGACAAAACACACCATGAAAAGTACGATTTCATTATCAACTAAATGTCTGAAAGGAGACGGAAATGTTCAAAAAAATCCTTAAGATAGTCGGGATCGTTATAGGTGCCATTGTGGTGCTGGCTCTCGGATATGTCGCATATGTTTTCCTCAGCTATTCAAGGATCGAAGACCATCAGGAGCTGACCTTACAGAATGCAGCTGCCGGCGCTCCTTACGGGGCCGAGATCTACGGAGAAGTGGGGGCTGCAGTCCCCGTAGGCACAGAGCTGACAGCAGTATCATACACCATCGGTTTCGGGGCATATACTGATGATTATACATTTTTCATGGACGGAGGAAAGGAGAGCTGGGCATTCTCCAAAGAAGCGGTCTATGAGAATATCGCAGGAGCGATGGATACCATCACAGCATACTCACCTGATATCGCCCTGCTTCAGGAAGTGGATATCGACGGTACGCGTTCATATCATATAGATGAGAGAAGCCTGGTGGTCCCGCAGATTGCCAGAAGCCGGAACTATGATTACAATTTCGCGCAGAACTATGACAGTCCGTTCCTGATGTATCCTATCACTCAGCCGCACGGTGCCAACAAGGCAGGCATACTGACATTTGCCGGATATGAAATGACCGCAGCTGAACGTATCAGTCTCCCTATTGAGGAAGGATTTTCCAAGGTCCTGGATCTGGACAGGTGCTATTCCAAGACCAGAGTTGGAACTGACAATGGGAAAGAGCTGATCATCTACAATCTGCATCTGTCGGCATATACTTCCGATCCAATGACCGCAGAGACCCAGCTGGATATGCTGGTTCAGGATATGCAGGCTGAATACAAGGCAGGCAATTACTGCATCGCAGGCGGAGACTTCAACAGAGATCTGCTCGGAGACTCGCCATCTATATTCCATACAGCTGTTCTGGATGATAACTGGGCACAGCCTGTAAATATGGATCTGTTCACGGATGATATCACGCTGGTACAGCCTTTCAATGAGGCAGCTCCCAAGGCCAGCTGCAGAAATCCTGACAAACCATATGAAGTCGGTGACTTCGTAGTTACTGTGGACGGATTTGTAAAATCAGCCAATATCTCCGTTGTTGAATCCGACGTGATAGATGCTGCATTTAAATATTCAGACCACAATCCGGTTTATATGAAGTTTATCCTGGAGTGATATAAGGAGGACAAAGTGGCCAGAAAGAAACTGACTATACTTCATTCAAACGATATACATGGAGATTTCCTGCCTGCGGAAACAGACGGCGGCATATCCGGAGGCATCAGCTATCTGTCAGGATATGTAAAGCAGGTACGCGAGGAAGAGGATAATGTTATATATGTAAACGCCGGGGATATGTTCCGCGGCTCTGTGATAGACTCCGAATATCTGGGGCTGTCAACTATCGATCTGATGAATCTGCTGGCTCCGGATGTGACCACCATCGGGAATCATGAAGTGGACTACGGTGTCACGCATCTGCTGTTCCTCGAAAAATGCGCCAGATTTCCCATCATCAATGCGAATATGTTCGTAACGCTTAACAATGCGCGTCTGTTCAATCCCTATCTGCAGCTGGATGTAGGAGGAATGAGGATACTCTTCATTGGCATACTGACGGAGGAGGTCATTGCTTCTACCAGAGCCGAGAAGGTCATTGGAACATTCATTGATATCGAACAGGCGGCGAAGGAGGTCGGTATCATCAGTGATAATTACCGTACCAGACACACAGATATGGTGGTACTGGTCACACATATAGGTATCGAAGCGGACAGACAGCTGGCACAGCTCCTGGATCCGGACTGGGGTGTGGATCTGATCATTGGTGGCCACTCCCATACCATGATGGAAGAGCCGGAGTATGTAAACGGCATACCCATAGTGCAGGTGGGAACCGGATCGAAATATATCGGTCGGTTTGATATTGAATATGACACCATACGAAACAGGATTGCCTCTCTGGCATGGAAGGCAGTTCCGATCAATCCGGATACTGCCAGACCTGACCCGGTCATGGAGGCCCTCCTGTCCACATACAAAGGTGAGACCGATGCCAAGTATCACCGCATCGTGACAACATTTGCCAGAGAGCTGACTCATCCGGCACGCAATCAGGAGACAGAACTGGGAAATCTCTACGCGGATCTGATCCAGTGGGAGAGCAGCTTTGACATCATGCTTATGGGATCCGGTGCCATACGCAAGCAGTCGCTCGGGCCGATCGTAGAATATCAGGACATGCTGGAAAATACCCCCTTCGATGACCAGCTGTGGATGCTGAAGGTAACCGGAAAGCAGTTCCGGCAGATGGTGCAGTTCATCATGAGGGATGAAGCATGGGAGGACCATACAGAGTTCTATCAGTTCTCGAAAGGCGTAAAGATAACATACCGAAAGAGCACCCATACGATAGAGAAGCTTCAGTTCCGCAGCGAGGATATCACGGATGATCAGACTATACTGATCGCGATACAGTCATATCATTATAACAATTTCACGGAGTTTTTCTCTGTGCCGATAGAGGAAGTTGCGGCCAATATGAAGCCGCGCGTTATTGCAACCAGTGTTAATAATATCATCGAGGAGTATTTCGTGACCCACCAGGGGCTGGATTCCCATGTAGAAGGAAGGATAGAGATCCTGGAGTAGCCATATGAAGAGGTGACCGTGGCTTTCTGCGGTGTTCAGATAGTCCGGCCCCCAAGGAGCCAGATATGAGAAAAATCACAACCGGAGATTTCATGCATGTGCACGGAGGCTTCGGGGAAAATGTGGATTATACATACAGACTGACAGTAGAGCTTGAAGATCCGGTCGATCCGGAGATACTTAAAAAGGCGCTCGCATCTGCGCAGAAAAGATATCCGTATCTGTGTGTAAAGCTCTGCAAAAATGAATATGAGTATTATTACGAGGACAACCCGCTGCCTGTTGTACTTCTCCATACTGACGACCGGATATGTCTGAATTCAGAGGAGACCAACTTTCATGCGTGGGCTGTCTGTTACCATGAAAACAGGATCCATTTGGACGGATATCACGGACTCGTTGACGGAGCCGGCATTTACAGAGTGCTGGCAACGCTGATGTATTATTACTGCGCTGAGCGCTATGGGGTGCAGAAGGTAAATGGAGTTCTCACAACTGAAGACCCTATTATGCCGGAAGAGACTGCAGATCCGCAGGATCTGCTGGAAGCGCCTTCCGAGATACATTATCCGCAGGCTCCATTCAAGGACGCATTTACATTGGAGACGGACGGAGGTCTGACACCTTCCGGGCCAACACTGTGGGACATCGAGATCCCGGAGGAAGCCTTTATCCGATTTACATCAGCTCATGATGCCAGCCCGGGAACCATGATATCACTGCTGTTTGCACGCGCGATCGATCAGCTGTATCCGGACAGGCAGAAGGAAATCATAAGCGTTTATGTGATCAATGCGAGACCCATGCTGAATGCTGACATGACATATCACAACTGTCTGTCCATGGCGATATTTGAATACAGTGACTGCATTAAAAAAATGCCGCTCACAGCCCAATGTACTGTTTATCGCGGCAAGACATTTATCCAGAGCGATGCCGACAGGGTTAAAGAGATCATGTCGGTAAATGCGGACGCTATCCGCCAGGGCGTGGGTGCTCTGGCAACGTTGGAAGAGAAAAAGAGCGCCTTCGAACAGGCATTCAATGCCGGCGAGGGAAAGGTGAGTTTCCTGGTCAGCTATACCGGTAAATGGAAATATCCTGAGACAGGGAGGTATATGCAGGAGTTCTGGACACATCCTCCGAACACATTCAGCCTGATGGCTGAGATCGGCGCGGTAAATGGAAAGATATTCCTGACAGTACAGCAGCGGTTCCGTGAAGACACTGTCAGAGAGGCATTTTTAACGGAACTGGAAAAACATGGCATACCATACAGGCTCTGCAGGGTGATGGAAAGCGATGTCGCACATATGTCTGAACCATAAGAAGCATAATGGTCAGAAAAGGCTTTTAAAGAGATAATAAGGAGCAATCATGACAAATACAGAAATAGTACTGAAGGTATATGAAGAAGTGTTCAACGGCAAGGACCTGTCGCATCTGGACGATTACATGCGGGACGATTATCTGCAGCATAATGCGGCGGTTGCCGATGGAAAGGAAGGCTTCAAACAGTTTCTGGAGCGTTTCTTCCAGCTGGATCCTTATATGGAGATCATCAAGGTCTTTGAAAATGCTGAAAACGAAGTGGCAGTCTTCTTTAAATGTACCTGCAGGGCTAACGGTTCGATCAATAAAGTAGTGGATATCTATCGCCTGCAGGACGGGAAACTTGCAGAGCACTGGGATGTCGTGGAGCACAACGTGACAGAGATCAGCGAGGTGAACGGAAGAAGTATCTTCTGATCACGCAGTAAGAGACAGGGTAAGAGACAGGGGACGGTTCTTTGTCTACATGAAAGGAGGAGCTCACACTATGGAATTTGAACAGGTCTTACGTTTGCGTCGATCAACCAGAAAATATCAGGATAAACAGATCACGGAGGAACAGCTGAACAAGATCGTAGATGCAGCAAACAGAGCTCCGGTTGGGAGCAACAGGTACAGCGATGTCCATCTGACTATAGTGCAGGATCACGATGTTCTGCTGAAGCTGTGTGAGGCTGCCTGGAAAAGGTTCTCTACCAGGAAAAAGGTAGAGGAGATTGCAGGAGATACTCTGGATAAGAGCGACAATAGTCCGGAAACAAAACATCCGGATCTGTTCTATGGAGCGCCGACTGTTATTTTCGTTTCACATAGAAAGCAGGATCTTCAGCCCGGAATAGAATGGGCTGATGTAACAGCAGTCATTGACCATATGCATCTGGCAGCAACCGATCTGGGACTGGGCAGTGTATATATGTGGGGAGCGCTGGAATCCATGAGAATGATACCGGAACTGGACCATACAGATCTGCTTCATATCCCTGAAGCCTTTGAACCGCTCATCGCATTGGCTGTGGGATATCCTGCAAAAGAACTTGAAGAAAGAGAATTAAAACACGTTCCATTTGAAATAAACAGAGTATAGAAAATGGAATATATAAAATGAAGTTTAAAAACGGGCTGGAGAGAATAGATCTATATGTATCAATTTGTGAAAAACCTGAGGCACAGCTCAAGATCAGTGAAGAAATCCTGTGAAAATACAGCTGCCGCGATACGCATCTTTCTATCGGTAGTGATGCTTGCTGCAGCTATACTTCTCTTTGGATGTTCCAGAGCTGATGGCCGTAATATAGTATATGAGGACATGAAGGAAAGCTTTGATAAGTCCGGTATGATCTCAGCCAATATCGGTATTTTCTCGAAGACGGAAAAGGACGGCAATATTACTTATGGTGAAGGCGGAAGCGGTGTAATCTTCAGAAAAGACGGTGATTCATATTACGCGCTAACGGCGGCTCATGTTGTGAGTGTGGAGAATGCGAAACTGCTCGTTTTCACAGTCAATACCGAAATGAAGTCCGAAGATATTCCCGGGGCGATCATGAATGTGCTTGCTCCCGAAACCTATGATGCAATGTATACCGCACAGATAGAATATGTCAGCACGAGAGACGATCTGGCTGTCATACGTTTTTCCACGGATGAGGATCTTGCGGTAATCAATGTCGCAGAAACAGATCCCAAGAAGGATGACCGGATCATGTGTATCGGTAATCCGCAAAATGAATGGTTTGCGCTTTCCTACGGCAAGGTTACTTCGGGCATTGAGAAGTTTGGCGAGTTACAGGGATTCCTCAGTTATGTCATGAGACACAGTGCCTATATACAGGTAGGCAGCAGCGGAGGCGCCGCACTGAATGAGCAGATGCAGTTGACAGGTATTGTTCCCGGAGGCGTCTTTTCGCCTGGTGGGGATAAATTGAAATATGGCGTTCTAATACCCACCAGTGAGATCAGGCTGTTTCTGGAGGAATGGGGCAAGGAGACAGAGAACCGTCCCCTGTCTCCTTCCTATGAGGAGCTGATCTTTGATACTTCGCGGGTCCATACGATAGAAGTAACCTTGTCTGAAGAGGACAGGGCAGATCAGTTGGCACATCCCATGGATAAGACCAAGTATAGGGCAGACGTTGTGATCGACGGAGAGGAGGTCAAAGATGTCGCTTTTCATACAAAAGGCAACTCCAGCCTCTTCTTTACTGTGGATGCCGGCAAAGATAAATTCAGCTACGGTCTTAATTTTGGGAAGTTCACGGATGGCGGTACTTTCTATGGCCTGGATAAGCTCGATCTCCAGAATAATTTTGCAGACGGAAGTTCAATAAAGGAATATATGGCCTTCTGGCTCTTCCGCAGGATGGGTGTTAATGCGCCTCTGGCTTCTTATGTATGGCTGACCGTAAACGGTGAGGTTCAGGGGCTTTACACAGCTCTCGAGGATGTTGGGAACAGTTTCCTTGAAAGGATCGCAGGCGGAGAGGGGACAATCTATAAACCGGAGGCCGGGGGAATAGCCCTGGACGAAGAAGAACTGGAGAGGATCAAAAGAGGGGAAAGCGCTGCTCACGACAGTGATGGCGGAGCCGATCTAGTATACAGAGGTGACAACGCAGACAGTTATCCGGATATTTTTGATAACGCGGAAACTGATGAAGACGAACAGGCCCATGTGGAATTGGATACTGTCAAACGAAGCATATCTGGACAAATATCACGATGTACTTTCGGAATTGGTGGATGTCATCTCTTCAGGAGAATATGAAAAAGAAGCTTCCCGTGTGCATGAACTGATCCATCCATATATTGTGAAAGATCCGAAGGCATTCTTCTCAGAGGCTAAATCTGAGAAAGCATATGCGACAGTTATCAGTTTTGCCAAGCTCAGAGCGGAAAGTGTACGCAGACAGGTGAGCGGCGAGCTCGCTGCCAGGTCAGATGACCAGACCGAAGAGGACAAGGTAGATGCCTCTGAGGTCGCCATAAAGGACATGGGGACACTGGATGATCTGAAAGAACCCTGATGATGAACGACCTGACTTAAATAGCTTGATGTGAGACCAACGAGCAGAAGTGATCGAACCTGATCACAAGGAAAAAGCAATGGAGCATTGTGGAACGATAAGAATTGAAACTGAAAGACTGGTCCTGAGAAGGTTTTCGGCCTGCGACGCGCAGGCCATGTATGAAAACTGGGCATCAGATCCCGAGGTGACCAGATACCTGACATGGCCTGTACATGCAAACTCTGAGGTCACCAAAGAGGTTTTGGAAGGCTGGGTTTCCTCCTATACGAAGGACGACTATTATCAGTGGGCGATCGTACTGAAAGAGAATGGAAATGATCCGATCGGAAGCATTTCCGCAGTGCACCTGAATGACGATGTCATGCTGGTTCATATAGGCTATTGTATTGGAAGAGCATGGTGGCATAAGGGGATCATGACGGAAGCTTTGAAGGCGGTGATGGATTTCTTCTTTGACCAGGTGGGTGTGAACCGCATTGAATGCCGCCATGACCCTAGAAATGCTCATTCCGGTATGGTCATGAAAAAGTGCGGAATGAAATACGAAGGAACAATGCGCAGTTCTGACCGGAACAATCAGGGTATCTGTGATGCAAGCTGGTATGCCCTGCTGAAGTCAGAACGATAAAGTGGTATTTACAGGAGAAAAATCATGAAGACGATGATAGCTTATTGCGGACTTGACTGTGAAAAATGTGATGCGTATCAGGCAACAATTAATAATGATCAGGATCTGCGGGAAAAAACTGCCAGGAAATGGAGCGAGCTGAATCAAATAACGATCCTGCCTGAACATATCAATTGCGAGGGATGCAGGGTAGATGGGATGAAGACAGTCTTCTGCGAAAGCCTCTGTGAGATCCGTCAGTGTGCTCTGAAAAAAGGAGTTGAGACGTGTGGCTACTGCTCTGAAATGGAAACATGTAAGACTCTCAGTGCGGTTATAAGTAATAATGCTGAGGCTAAAAGCAATCTCAGCAATAATTGAAAATTATAGAATAAGGCTGAATAACCGGATGTGTAATAAACATATGATAAAAATACTTTTCGTTTGCCACGGCAATATCTGCAGATCGCCCATGGCGGAGTTTGTTATGAAAGACATGGTAAAGAAGGCCGGATATAAACTGGCTGGATCTCCATTGGATAAGGGGTGCGACTTCTATATCGAGTCAGCAGCTACCAGTACGGAGGAACTGGGTAATGCGGTGTATCCTCCTGCCAGAAGGGAGCTGGCATCGCATGGCATTGACTGCAGCGGAAAGATTGCCAGGCAGATGAAAAGAAAAGACTATGATGACTATGATCTGCTGATAGGCATGGACTATGCGAATATCAGAAATATGACGCGGATAGCCGGAGCAGATGCAGCAGGCAGGATCCATATGCTGATGGAATATGCAGGCAGGCAGAAGGAAGTGGCAGATCCGTGGTATACAAGAGATTTTGGGGCCACATGGTGCGATGTTAACGAGGGATGCAGAGCACTCCTGGAGTATATAGAACAACAAGGTCTTCTGAGAGGGTAGTCATGGCAAGAATACTCATTATAAATACAGGCGGGACCATCAGTATGGTTGCATCTGAGCGAGGATATGTTCCTGATGGTGCCAGATTCCGGACCATGCTGGAAGGGATGGAGCTTCTTAAAGCAGATCCCATGCCTGAGTGGGATCTGATCGAAACATCGCCTCTGCTTGATTCTTCAAATATGACTGTATTAGAATGGAATCATATAGGCAGTCTGGTGGCTGAAAACTACCATGCTTATGACGGGTTTGTGATCCTTCACGGAACAGACACCATGGCATATACGGCATCAGCCCTGTCATTTATGCTGGAACACTTAAACAAACCGGTGATACTGACCGGTTCGCAGATACCGTTTGGCCAGATCCGGAGCGACGGCAGGGACAACCTGATAAACTCCCTCCTGATAGCTGCTGAGGGAAAGGTAAAGGAGGTCTGCATCTTTTTCGGAAGCAAACTGCTGAGGGGCAACCGTGCCACGAAGTATTCCGCAGATGAAATGATAGCATTTGTATCGCCCAATTATCCGCAGCTGGCAGAGGCTGGAATATCCGTGAGCTATAATGAATCCGCTTTCCTGAACGATGACGGACAGGAATTTCATCTGCAGGTTCTTGAAGAGGTGCCTATAGGAGTAATAAAAGTTTTCCCGGGCATACAGTTCAGTCTGTTTGATCAGATCATGACGGAGAAACTGAAAGGGATAGTGATCGAAACATTCGGAGCCGGGAATATACCAAACGGCGGGGACGCCCTACTTCCCATCGTAAAGAAGGCCGTGGAACATGGGTCGATCATCACTGTGTGCTCCCAGTGCCTGCAGGGTACGGTCAGTCTGGGCACATACGAGGCCAGCAGTGCCCTTGCAGAGGCCGGAGCTGTAAGCGGCAGGGATATTACCACTGAAGCTGCGGTCGCAAAGTTATATTATCTGTTCAGCAAGGGATATACGGCGGACCATATAAAGCAGCTTATGGAAACTTCGATATGCGGAGAAGTATCTGATAAATAAAGGAGAAACTGATGAGACAGGAATTACTTGAAAGATTTTTGAAATATGTTCAGATCTACACGCCCAGTGATGAGTCGAGCGAGACAACTCCATCCACCAGATGGCAGTTTGATCTGGCCAATGCACTGAAGGAAGAGATGGATGCGCTGGGGATCTCAGGAGCATGTGTGGATGAAAACTGCTATGTGTATGGATACCTGCCGGCCACTGAAGGATATGAGGATGTTCCGGCTATAGCCTTCATCGCACACATGGATACCGTATCAGACTTCTGCGAAAAGACAGCAGTGCCGGTGATCCACGAGGATTATAACGGTGAAGACATTCTTCTTCCAGAGGCAGGACGCGTGATAAAGACCTCTGATTTCCCTCACTTGAAGGAAATGAAGGGCCGCACGATCATTACCGCTGACGGGACTACGGTACTCGGAGCAGATGACAAGGCGGGTATTGCTGAGATCATGACGATGGCGGAGGAGCTGATCAGGACAGGAGAGCCGCACGGTAAGATATGCATGGCATTCACGCCTGACGAGGAGATCGGATCCGGGGCAGGTCTCTTGGACCTTGACAGGCTCGGGGCTGACTTCGCGTTCACACTGGACGGCGGGATAGAGGGCGGTATCGAATATGAGACATTCAATGCTGCATCCGCAAAGATCCATATAAGCGGCATAAATGTACATCCGGGCAGTGCAAAGGATATCATGGTAAATGCAGGGGCTATCGCCTGTGAGATACAGGCTGCGCTTCCGGAGGCTGAACAGCCACGCAACACGAGCGGATATGAGGGATTCTATCACCTGATCAGCGTGAACGGAACCGTGGAGAAGGCTGACCTGGTCTATATCATCCGTGACCATGACAGGATCAGATTCGAAGAACGTAAGGAGAATGTCTCCTGGATCGTTGAAGCCATAAACGTCAAATATGGAGAAGGCACAGCTCAGGCAGTGATAAAGGATTCATATTACAATATGGCTGAGATCCTGAAGGACCACATGGATATAGTGGAGAGCGCGAAGAAGGCCACTGAGGATGCGGGACTGACTGCGTTGATCACACCGGTGAGGGGCGGAACAGATGGCTCCGCGCTCAGCTTCAGAGGCCTGCCATGTCCCAACCTGGGCACAGGCGGCGCTGGATACCATGGTCCATTCGAGCATATTTCACTGGAGGGCATGGAAAGATCGGTAGAAGTAATTCTGAATATTATTAAGATATACAGCGGCAGGGAGGCATAACATGACATTTAATGAGGAAAGATGTATAGATTATTTTAAGAGGTTACTGGATGTAGACAGTACGACGGGCCAGTATGAGGAGATACAGGGACTGCTGTGCAATATACTGGACGAAATGGGATATCCTTATCAGGTGCTCCGAAAGGGCGGAGTGATCGCAGACCTCGGTGGAGAGGGGGATGCCATCGCAGTCACTGCACATCTGGACGATATCGGACTGATGGTCCGCCATATCAATTCTGACGGAACCCTGAATGTGTGTGCGGTCGGAGGCCTGTATCCATTCTACTGCGTAACGGAGAATGTCAGAATCTATACACGTACGGGAAAGGTTTATACCGGAACGATCTGTCGCACACCGAACTCGATCCACGTGACCGAAGAAGAGCTCAGGGATGTGGCACCGGATTTCAGAAAAAACGTGTGTATCGTGCTGGATGAAGATGTAAAGAGTGCAGACGAAACGGCAACGCTGGGTATCGCAACCGGAGATATCATCGCATTGTATCCCAGATTCGAGCAGGCCGGAGGATATCTTAAGTCCCGTTTTGTGGATGACAAGGCATGCGTGGCTGTTCTGCTGGAGTTCATGAAGGCCATGAAGGAGGCTGATACTATACTGCCTGCTACCCCCAGACGCAAGGTATACGCTTACTTTGCGGCTTATGAGGAAATCGGACACGGTACCAGCTGGCTTCCGGAAGATGTAGTCGATATGCTGGCGATAGATATCGCGCCTACCGGTCCCGAGCAGAACTCAGATGAAAAGAAGGTTTCCATATTTGCAAAGGATTCACGCTTCCCGTATCACTGGGGTATGACCAACGAGCTGAGAGAATGTGCGGAGGCAGCAGGTGTGGACTATGTCATGGATATATTCACACCTCATTACGGAACTGACTGCGATACCAGTATCGTTGCAGGCTACGATATCCGTCATGCAGCCATAGGCCCCGGCACCGCCAACAGCCATGGCTATGAACGTACACACATCGATGGCCTGAAAAATACATACGATCTGCTGACTGCATACCTGTTGTGACAGATGATCAATAGATTAAAGGGTCCTGCCTGAATACTTCGGCAGGACCCTTTTTTTCAGCGGACAGCGTTATGCGCGGCCGAACTTTTCCTTGCCCTGTCTGCATCTTGGGCAGTGCCAGTCTTCGGGGAGATCCGCAAAAGCAGTGCCTGCAGGGATGCCGTGGTCAGGGTCGCCTACTGCGGGGTCGTATACATAACCGCAGATCTGGCAGACATATTTGCCGGTACCTTCTCCGAAAACGATCTCCTGAGGAGGGATGCTCTCGGGCATATTGTCCAGGTCAACTACTTTCCCGGATTCGAGATTCTCATATCCCAGAGGGGTGTGGGTAGACACATATACTGTGGGATGCTCAGAAATAAACTGGCGGACACTGTCCAGAGTCTGTCTTGCAGCTGCGATATCTTCAAATACAACTGACAGCTTGTTCATGTACAGAGCCTCATCTGTGTAGGTAACATCTCCGTGGATCATATAGAACAGACCATCTTTTTCTGCGATCACGATGCAGTTGCCTGTTGTATGACCGGGAGCAGGAATATAGTAAACGCCTTCGGCAATCCTTGATGAGCAGGGGAAGTTGTAGTAAGGACCGTCTTCAAATGTGGCAGGCACAACGTTGGAATATATCTTCAGTTCATCGGCCTGTGCCTCCTCGGCAGAGCAGATGATCTGCGCACCCGGAAAATGTCTCAGTTCGCCTGTATGATCACCATGCTTGTGAGTGATCAGGATCTTCGAAACCTGATCGGGTGTATAACCGACTTCAGCAAGAGCTTCCACATAGGGCTTCACTTTGCTGCCCATATAGATCATTGTTGTCTCATCGGGGACCTGGTCAGGAGCCTCTGCAGGCATACCTGTATCAACCAGTATCACTTCGTCACCGGTATCGATCACGAAATTCTGCAGACTGGAACGATATTTTACTGCGCCGTCAATACCCTCCATGCCTTCGCCGCCGCATGCCAGAGCCTGGGTCATGAAACCATTTTCATACAATTTTACAGCTTTGATCTCCATAAATGTTCTCCTTCTATTGTTTATTATTGATTGGGATCTGGTATCCAGAATATATAACATTGAGCACAATTGAATTGTATCAAATCAAACATGCGCTGTCAACATACTCAAGGCAATATTCTTTACAAAAATATACCATATAAATTATACTAGATAAAGCAGTATTAAGATGAACGGAGGAGAGTACTATGATCAACGGGATCCATCATGTATCAATGAAATATGAAAACGAGGAAATGCTGGAAAAGGCACTCGATTTCTATTGCAATATCCTGGGCCTGGAGGATAAGCTCCACTGGGGCGAGGGTGAGAAAAGGGCGGTCATGCTGAAGGCCGGAGATGTAGTCGTGGAGATGTTCGCGACCGGTAGAAAGTCTGCCCAGACAGGCTCGGTCAATCATTTCGCGTTCGCAACTGACAGGGTGGATGAGTGCATAGAGGCAGTCAGGGCTGCCGGTTATCAGATCACCGTTGAGCCCAAGGATGTCAATCTGGGCGGACGCATGCCTGCAAGGGTTGCATTCTGCATAGGACCTGGAGGAGAGGAAATAGAGTTTTTCCACGAGATATCATTTGATGCCTGAAAACAACTGTCTGGAAAACTGATCCGGATCAACAGGAAACTATCATCGGCATAGAGCAACACAGAAAGGAAATGCGATGAAAAAGAAGATCAATGTATTCGAATACGCTGAACATATCAGCAATGTTCTGGGAAAGGGAGGATTCCTTCTCAATACCAACGGTGACAAGTTCAACACCATGGTGATCGGCTGGGGCGCTATAGGCCGCTGCTGGAACCTGCCCGTATTTACCGTATATGTCCGTCAGAACAGATACACCAAGGCGCAGATCGACAAGACAGGTGAGTTCACCTTAAGTATCCCGCTGGAGAAGCCGGATAAGGATATCTCTGTTATCTGTGGATCCAGGTCCGGCCATAATATCGACAAGGTCAAAGAAGCCGGGCTGATCCTGGAGGAGCCTGAAGTCAACAACACTCCGGGTATCAGACAGTATCCCATCACCATCGAATGTAAGGTGCTCTACGCACAGAAGCAGGAGCTGGCGGGTATCCCTGAAGATATCGTAAAGAGCATGTATCCCCAGGATGTGGACGGCAGTGCTCCGATGGCAAACAGAGACGTGCATACCGCGTATATCGGACAGATCATAGATGCGTATATCATTGAGGACTGAGACTGGCCATGAAAAAGATCAAAGCAATACTTTTTGACCTGGACGGAACTCTCCTGCCTATGGATCAGGAGGAGTTTACGAATTATTATTTTAAGTTTCTGATCGCGAAGATGGAACCCAGAGGATACGATCCCAAAGAGATGATTGATGCTATCTGGAGGGGTACCGGTGCTATGGTGAAAAATGATGGCAGCGCTACCAATGAAGAGGTCTTCTGGAAGGTGTTCCCCGAGATCCTCGGAGAACAGGCAGGCCGGGACAAAGACGAGTTCGATCAGTTTTACAGGACTGAATTCAACAAAGCTGAGGCAGTCTGCGGCAAGAGGGCGCATCTGGATGACATCCTGAAGGAACTGAAAGGGATGGGCTTTCAGCTGGTGCTGGCATCCAACCCTATCTTCCCTCAGCATGCACAGTGCAGCCGTATGAGGTGGGCAGGTGTAGATCCGGAGGATTTTATATATATCACGTCGTATGAGAACTCGCACTACTGCAAGCCCAATCCGGCATATTATCTGGAGATCGCTAAGAAGCTGGGATTTGATCCGGATGAATGCCTGATGGTAGGCAATGATGTGACAGAGGACATGATAGCTGAGTCCTTGGGAATGAAGGTGTTTCTTATCACGGACTGCATGATCAACAAAGAAGGAAAGGATATCTCAGGATATCCCGGTCAGACATTTGAGGAACTTCTGGATTTCTGCAGAGAACTGTAAGTATATATAAATACGGAGGCTGTATGAAAAAACTGTTTATAGCATTACTCGCCGGAGTTGTGGCGATGGCTACATGCGGATGTATCAGGATCACGATCAATATACCCACGGGGAAGGAAACTGAAGCAGAAACTGAGACTGAGCAGGTTTATACAGGAGATGCCATGGATTTCAATTATATCAAACTCACTGAAAGCGGCAGTATGGCTACCGTGACCGTATATTATGCAGAGAAGACGGATACGGGCGTGCATCTGGAGTATTATGAAGCATGGAGCCACTGGGACAATGAAGCCGGCACAAGTGTCGAAGATAAGTATATGATCCGCGAACTGGATGGCGGAGAAGATCTGTACAATGAGATAGCACAGCTGGCCGGAGCAGCAGGAGTGCCCAGTTGGGACGGATTCTCAGGAAGCGATCCAAATGTGATGGATGGTTATGGATTCAATCTGGAGGCAGAACTGCCTGACGGAAGCAGCATCTATGCAAGCGGATCCAACAAATTCCCCGACGGATATCAGCTGCTGGCAGGCGGACTGGATCATATCTGCAGCGATGAACTGCTGGAAGGAACAGAGTTTCATGCCGGCAAGGTGCAGCTGACACTTCCGGGCAGCTGGGCCGGTGAGATATCCGCAAATCACAGGTCCGGAGTCATTTCATTTGAGATGCCTGTTGACGGACAGAGTCAGTATATGATGTGCCTGTATACGGAACCCTATCCTTACGAAGGAGAGGACTATATACAGCTGGGCACATACGAAGATGAGCTGCACGGGACGATGTATGTATCCATTAAAAAAATGGATCATGCAGGCCGCGAGTATGACAATATGACAGATACCCAGAAGGCTATATGGGACGCGCTGGACGATGACATGCAGAAGATCGCAGAGTCGGTAGTGTATACAGATTAAAATTAAACCCTGATATTTGTAAAAGACACCTGGCTGGATCCCGGGTGCCTTTTTATTGACATGAATGTCTTTGCAACGAAAATATACCTTTCTGCTTTACATCTGAAATATCAGATATTATATAATATAAGCAGAAAAATATCACGGATCATGTAGTATTTTCAGATTAAATGATACTTATTATATGTAAGGACTTTTCTGAAATAATGAGGAGGGTACATGATGAAAAAGATAATATCGATCCTGCTGAGTACGGCAATGATAATATGCGTTCTCGCGGGATGCGGAACTAAATCGCAGGCACCAAAAGCGCTGCAGGCAGCAGCTGCGGTCCTTCCTGAGGAGGCATATGAAGGATCACCTATACAGTTTATAGAGGGTGATGACTACTCCGAATGGTGGAATACGAAAAGAGCGCAGTTGGAAGCGGTCCGGGACGTACAGCCGGAGCTGGATGGATTCTATGAGAGCCTGATGAAAGAGCTCCTGTCAGCTGAGAAGAATACTGTCTGCTCGCCGCTAAATATCTATATGGCGCTGGCCATGGTGGCTGAGACAGCCAAAGGTGAGACGCAGAGTCAGATCCTTGATCTCCTTGGGGCATCAGATATCGGAAAACTCAGGGATTACGCAAACAAGCTCTGGAGGTCCAGCTATTATGAGATTCCTACGTATACCTGTCAGCTGGCCAATTCTCTGTGGCTGGGTGAGGATATTAACTACAATGAAGCGGTCCTGAAGACTCTGGCGGAGGATTATTATGCGGATTCATTTGCCGGACAGCTGGGCTCAGATGAGATGAACAAAGCCTTCAGGGAGTGGCTGGATGAGCATACCGGAGGCCTTCTGAAGGAATACACCGAAGAGGCAGGGATCCGTAATGATGAGAATGTCCCTGACAGCAGGTCGGTGATGGAACTGGTATCTGCCATCTATATGAAGGGAATGTGGATCAATCCTTTCTTTGCAGACCAGACAGATAAGCAGACATTTCATGGGGCATCAGGAGATACCGAGTGTGATATGATGCATCAGAACGGGATTGACAGTTATTTCTGGGGAGATCATTTCAGCGGAGTAACCCAGAGTATCGACAATGGGGGAAGAATGTACTTCTTCCTTCCGGATGAGGATGCAGATCTCTCGGATATTATAAACGATCCCCAGGTGATGGAGGTCATACGGAACGGCCTGTATGACGGATATGAGAATACAAAGTATATCATAGTCAACAAAAGTATACCGAAGTTCTCGGTCAGCTCGAAACATGATCTTATAGATTCCCTGGAAGCGCTGGGTATTGTGGATGCGTTTGACAGTGAGCTGGCTGACTTCTCTCCGCTGGTCAGCGATATGCCTGTATGGATCAGCAAGGCAGACCATGCTGCCATGGTTGAGATCGATGAAGAGGGTGTGGCCGGAGCTGCATATACGGATTTCGGATATGCGGGTGCAGGCATGCCTCCGGATGAAACCGTGGATTTCGTTCTGGACAGACCGTTCATGTTTGCGGTGACCGGAAGTGACGGCTCGATACTTTTCGCCGGAACAGTCTGTGATCTGGATTGAGAAAGCTGCAGAATGTGGTATAATAGCTCAATCTTACTTTAGACCGAGGACAGATAATGATAAATAAGGTTATTCAGGATTTTTACAAAGATGCCGCTCCTTTTTTTGAGACCGGATATCTGAAGGAGATTTATTCGAGCGGCAAATTCTGCATCTGCAATGCATGCGATGTGACATATGTCCTGTTCAATTATATCAAGGACGAGCGGGACAATCAGATAGGCGTGCAGATGGCTGCTGAAGAGGTACAGGTGGTTGTGGAAGAAGATGGCGGATATGAAGCCTTCATCGGGTATCTGCAGCAGAACTACGAGGATTTCAAGACCAGAGTATTCATCCTGAATGATCCGTGCCTGGAAATGATGAAGAGATACCAGGAAAGGGGCGTTACTGAGCCCACTGAACTCATAGACCATGAACTGGAAGAGAAGATGACGGCCCTCTCCAAAAAATACGGAGAGAAGCTTATGAAAAGAGAACAGAAACAGAAGTAGACCAGAAGACGGCCGACCCGAAAGCGGCCCCCTCATAAGACAGTTTTATAGTTTTCAGGAATGGCATGATCTTCGGGTCATGCCATTTCCTGTGTCATCAGTTCACTCAGCGGAATGAACCCGATCAGATCATAGCAGATATGGATACTCTGACGTCGTTTCCCACTGCTTTTGTCCGGAGCCCCGACATAGATTGCCTTTATCAGCTCATGGGCCGCGTAAGGCGTCAATTCCGTCAACTCTTCGTATTTTCTGATCTTCTGAATGAACTGTTCAAGATTCTGGTTCTGTTGTTCCTGTGTTTCGATTTCCTGCCGTATGACTTCCGCTTCTGCTTTCAGATCACGCTGTTCTTCCTCATAGGTCTGACTCATCATGGCAAAACGCTCGTCACTGATCCGGGATGCCACATTGTCCTCATACAGACGGATGAACAGACGATCAAGTTCCTGAATACGCTTTTCATCTTTTTCGAGCTGCCTCCGCTTTACACGAAGAGCCTCTTTGCTTTCAGCCTGAAGTTTGGCCTCACAGATTTCCCTGAAATGACTCTCATAGTGGCCTACGTACCAGATGACTTCCTTAAGATGTTCCCAGACCATTTGTTCCAGAACGACCGCCCGTATGAAATGTGCCGAGCACGACCCGGTGTTGCTGCGGTAGTTCGAACAGACGAAATGATCCTGCCGCTCTTCAAAGTAGCTCGTAGTGCAGTAGTACATCCTGGACTTGCAGTCTGCGCAAAAGACTAATCCGGAAAATATATGGGATTTACCTGTCTTTGACCTGCGATGCCGTTGTGACCTGATCTCCTGGACCTTTTCAAACACCTCCGGTTCTATGATTGCCGGTTGGGTGTTGTAGAAGATCGCTTGCTTTTCAACAGGATTCTCTCTGGTCTTCTTATCCCAGATCGAATTGGTGTAGGTCTTGAAGTTCACAGTGCAGCCGGTATAGTCTCTTGTCTCCAGGATACCTACCACGGAAGTCGAGTCCCAATGGTATGGGTCTTCGGGAGTGGGGGCGAGTCCTTTCCGTCCTTCCTTGATCGTGTACGCCGTAATGGTCAACACCTTTTCTTCGGTCAGCTGCTTTGCGATCTGCATCGGTCCCCGGCCTTCCATACAGAGATCAAAGATGTGCCTAACCACCTTGGCAGCCTCTTCATCGATGATCCACTGCTTTGGATTCTCCGGATCTTTAATATATCCGAATGGCGGATGGTTCGTCAGGTGTTCGCCTCGCTCACCTTTGGCTTTGTTGACCGCGCGGATCTTCCTGCTGGTGTCTCTGGCATAGAATTCGTTGAACCACATCCGGATCCCGGCGAAGTCATTGTCCACGCTGTTCTGATTGGCAGAATCGAAATTGTCATTGATGGCAATGTAGCGGACATCATGTTTGGCAAAAGTGATGTTGATGAACATCCCCGTCATCGTGGAATTTCGTCCAAGACGCGACAGGTCTTTTGTCAAAAGTACCGCTACATGGTCAGACTCGATTTCGTTCAACATGGACTGAAAGCCGGGACGGTCAAAGTCG
>JAZUNG010000125.1:0-1509 GCA_045604025.1 Lachnospiraceae bacterium
ATCATTGTTGAACTGGATGAAGAATTCAGATAATAAATTACATAATTTCCAATATACGTTCCGATAGCATTATCAGCCATGAACCACAGGAATTCAGCACCCAGAATAGCCAGAAGCATACGCCGGTTGGCAGGTGACATCGGGCCATCATCTGTTACAGGATTCTCTATAGCAGCCAGCTTCTCACCTGCTTCCAGCTCGTCTTTCATCTCTTCCTTGATCTTATTTTCTTTGATGGTAAAGAAGAGAACCAGAGCAGATATCACCATCAGTACAGATGCAACGATGACCGGGATCTCAATGATCCACATTTTGCCTGCACGGTCAGGTGTGTTGATATAATCACTGAGCTTCAGGAATATTCCGAGAACTGTTGCAGCACCTCCTCCCAGGTAGCCCATGATGTTGATGATACCATTTGCCTTGGCTCTTAGCGGCTTGGGGGTGATATCAGGCATCAGTGCAACTGCAGGATTCCTGTACATCATCATGAAGATAAGAACAATAAGCATGATCAGGATCATTCCAACGATATTGTTTGAATGGAAGAAGAGCGGAATAAACGGGAATGCAATCGCTGACACGAATGTTCCGATCAGTATGAATGGCATACGTTTTCCTATAGGAGACCGGGTCTTATCTGAAATATTGCCAAAGATCGGAAGAAGGATAAGAGCCGCCAGATTGTCACATGCCATGATGATACCTACCAGCCACTGAACGTTAAGGATCTTTTCAGGTGCACTGGTTTTAAGTTCTGCAGATGTCAGCCCGTACATTCTGCCCGCAAAGATATCAGTCAGGAATGTAGGGCACCAGGAATCATAGACCTGCCACAGCAAAAGGATACCAAAAAATGCGAAACCAATAAGACATGTTCTTTTAACATTGAGCTTCATTGTTTTCATCTTGATCATCTCCCTGTAATACTATACTTGTATTATTATACACTTACACATATAGTTTGAAAATATGAACATATGATCCGCAGATCATTTACTCAGCTAAAACAAGTGTTATTTTTTATATATCTGTGCTATAATAATTTGCTTGAGAAAATGAATACATAAGAGGTTATATGTATATAGATCAGGATTTAAAACAGAATATTTTAGATGAAGCTCCTACAACTGAGCCCGAAAGACAGTACTATTTTGTAAATGAGTGCAGGAAGATCATTTCTGATATTTCCAGGCAGAAGGGCAGAACGCTTACTTGCTGTATCAACACATTCGGATGTCAGATGAACGCCAAAGATTCGGAAAAGCTTCTGGGTATCATGAAGGAGATCGGCTATCAGGAGACCGATACGGAGGATGCTGATTTTGTTCTGTACAATACCTGCACGGTCAGAGAACATGCTAATGTCAGGGTTTACGGAAGACTCGGTGTTCTGAAGAACTCAAAAGACTCCAACCCAGATATGATCATCGCACTGTGTGGATGCATGATGCAGGAGCCGGAAGTTGTCGAAAAGGTCAGAAAAAGCTACAGACATGTAAATATCAT
>JAZUNG010000126.1:0-2441 GCA_045604025.1 Lachnospiraceae bacterium
GGCATCCATGATATCCACAGTCTCGGAAACAGTCTTTACAACATCAAGGATCTCTACATACTTGTTGTTCGGTGTAAATCCGGGATTGAACTCTATGATCTGTGCAGTGCGGCTGTCATCGCGCTCTTTTCTCTGCATAACGCCCGGGCGGACTGTTGCCATCTGAGGACGATTGTCAGGGCATGCGATAGTCGCGATGGTATTTCCTCCAAATGCGGGACGGGTCATGAGCAGCTGGTTGTGAAGCTGTTCCTTGCCGGGTACAGGGTTCAGAGGAAAATCACCGATCTCCAGCTGAGTGCAGTCAGCGGTAAGTCCTGTTTGTACTCTTGCTGATACTCTGGGTCCCAGGTCGCGTCCGATAGGTGTTGCGCCAACCAGCATGATCTCAGGCTTGAATTCGTTGATGGCTGATGCCAGTGCATGTGTATAAGGCTCTGTCATATATACTTCCAGCGCGGGATCATCGATCACGATGACTCTGTCTGCTCCATACGCAGCCAGATCCTGAGCCAGATCGGCGATATTGTGGCCAGCCAGAACTGCGGTTACATCTGCTCCCAGATCTGCTGCAAGGTCACGTGCCTTTCCAAGTAATTCAAATGCTATTCCATTCAGTTTGTTGTCTACCTGCTCGGCAAATACACAAACTCCTTTATAATCCTGTAAATTCATCTTAGGACCTCCTATATGATGTGCTTCTCGTCAAGTTTGCCGATGAGATAGTTAACAGCTTCTTCAGGATCAAGTTCAACCTTTTCTCCTGCTCCCTTGCGGACCTTGTCAGATGCCTTTGCGATCTTGGTAGGTGAGCCTGCCAGGCCGATGTTTGCATCATCCAGATCCTTGAGGTCGTTGCGTCCCCAAACAGTGATCTCTGCATTTACTGCATCGAAGATGCCTGCGGGAGTCATATAACGGGGCTTGTTCAGCTCAGACAGAGCTGTTACCAGACATGGCATCTTGGCTTTGAGGATATGATATCTGTCATCAAACTGTCTCTGTACGATCACACTGTCTCCGTCAATCTTGATATCCTGTGCATAGGAGATAACGGGGATGCCAAGATGCTCAGAGATCTGAGGTCCAACCTGTGCTGTATCTCCGTCGATAGCCTGACGTCCAGTGATGATCAGGTCATATTCCAGATTGCGGATACCTGCAGCGATGGTAGATGATGTTGCCCAAGTATCAGCACCGCCCAGTACTCTGTCGGTGATCAGGATAGCCTTGTCAGCTCCCATAGCCAGAGCCTCCATCAGCATATCTGCTGCCTTGGGAAGACCCATGGTAAGTACTGTGACTTCTGCGCCGTATTCATCCTTCAGTCGGAGTGCAGCCTCGAGGCCTGCCTTGTCATCAGGATTCATGATAGCGAGCATGGCTGCTCTGTTAAGAGTTCCGTCCGGATTGAACTGGACTCCTCCCTTGGTGTCGGGAACCTGTTTTAAACATACGATAATCTTCATTCCGGATATCCCCCTTACTTCAAAATATTTCCAGAGATGACCATACGCTGAACCTCGCTGGTGCCTTCGTAGATCTCAGTGATCTTGGCATCACGCATCATACGCTCAACGTCATACTCTCTTGTGTAACCATAGCCGCCGTGCAGCTGAACTGCTTTGGTAGTAACCTCCATAGCGGTCTCTGCTGCAAACAGCTTGGCTGTTGCTGCTTCAACTGAGAACACCTTCTGAGTATCCTTTGCCATGGCTGCCTTATAAACGAGAAGCCTTGCAGCTTCGATCTTCGCATACATATCAGCCAGCTGGAACTGGGTATTCTGGAACTTTGCTATAGGTCTGCCGAACTGTTTTCTTTCCTTAACATAGGCAATAGTAGCATCCAGAGCACCCTGTGCCAGACCCAGAGCCTGAGCTGCGATACCGATACGGCCGCCATCCAGAGTCTGCATGGCGATGCTGAATCCCTTGCCTGTCTGTCCCAGGAGATTCTCTGCAGGTACGATGCAGTCCTGGAAAATGATCTCTGTGGTTGAAGATGCCCTGATACCCATCTTGTTCTCACGGGTTCCGACCGAGAATCCGGGGAAGTTCTTTTCAACGATAAAAGCTGAGATACCCTTGGTCCCCAGAGACTTGTCAGTCATCGCAAATACAATGAATACATCTGCTACTCCACCATTGGTAATGAAGATCTTGGAACCATTAAGAACGTAATGATCTCCGTCCAGAACAGCCTTGGTCTGCTGTCCGGATGCGTCTGTTCCTGCACCGGGCTCTGTCAGACAGAATGCGCCGATCTTCTTTCCAGAGCACAGATCAGGCAGATACTTTGCTCTCTGCTCGTCTGTACCGAACTTTCTGATAGGCTCTTCACAGAGTGATGTATGAGCGGATACGATAACACCAGTTGTGCCGCAGACTCTTGAAAGCTCCTCAACGAGCATAACATAAGTCAGAGTGTCGCATCCCTGT
>JAZUNG010000127.1:0-12364 GCA_045604025.1 Lachnospiraceae bacterium
AGGCCACGATAGGAAGAGCCCTCATGCATATCACGCTGGATATCAAGAAGGAAGACATGAGGGAAATGTACAGTCTGGAGAGTCTCTCTGCGGTCAAGGTCCTGGGCTTCAGAAAAGAAGCTGAACCGGTCCTTTCGGAGATCGCAAAGAAGGGCTCAATAGACCTGGTAACCAAACTGGCAGATTATGAGCCACGTGCTTCCAAGGATATGATCATCCAGGCGGTAAAGGCTGATATGCTGTACAGGATGATCTGCATGAACAAGTTTGATACGGATCTGAAAACTCCTTATGAAGAAGAGCTCAGAATTCTTTAAAATAGCCTTGTTTTTCAGGTGTATTGATTTATAATAAAATATTGGTGAATCGCGCAAAAATGCGTTGTTCATATATAAAAAAACTTAAAGAGGTATGGTCATGAAGTTTATTGAGAAAATTTTTGAACAGGCCAAGGCAGACAAGAAAACTATCGTTCTGCCGGAGTCTATGGACAGGAGGACCTATGAGGCAGCAGAGAAGATCCTCAAGCTGGGTATTGCCAATCTGATCATCATCGGTACTCCCGAAGAGATCGCCGAGCACGGCCAGGGATTTGATATCACAGGTGCTACTGTTATCGATCCTTTTACAGATCCTAACAAGCAGAAATATATTGACAAGTTTGTAGAGCTCAGAGGTGCCAAGGGCGTTACTCCTGAGTCTGCAAAAGAGACTATCGAGAAGGATTACATGTATTATGCATGCCTGATGTGCAAGTGCGGCGATGCTGACGGTGCAGTTTCAGGTGCATGCCATTCAACAGGCAACACTATCAGACCTGCTCTGCAGCTGCTGAAGTGCAAGCCCGGTATCTCAGGCGTTTCAGGATTTTTCATCATGGATGTTCCCGATTGTGAGTTTGGTGAGAACGGACTCTTCCTGTTCGCTGACTGCGCAGTAAGCCCTGACACAGATGAGGACAAGCTGGCAGAGGTTGCAGGACTTTCAGCAGAGTCATTTGAGGCATTTGTTGGCGCCAAGGCCAAGGTTGCCCTCCTGTCATTCTCATCTATGGGCAGCGCAAAGCACGAGAGAGTAGACATGGTTGCCAATGCCGCCGCAAAGGCAAAAGAGAGATTCCCTCAGTACGAGATCGACGGCGAGCTGCAGCTGGATGCAGCAATCGTTCCTTCAGTTGGTGCTTCCAAGGCTCCGAACAGCCCTGTAGCAGGCAAGGCCAATACTCTGATCTTTCCTTCACTTGAGGCAGGAAATATCGGATACAAGCTGGTTCAGAGACTGGCAAAGGCTGAGGCATACGGACCTGTTCTTCAGGGTCTGGCACTTCCTGTAAACGATCTGTCCAGAGGATGCTTTGCAGATGATATCGTTGGAACAGTAGCTCTGACAGCAGTACAGGCACAGATGAGCAAATAATCAATTATCAAGGAGAAAATTCATGAAAATATTAGTTATTAACTGCGGTAGTTCATCACTGAAGTATCAGCTGATCGACTCTGAGACAGAAGGCGTACTGGCAAAGGGTCTGTGCGAGCGTATCGGTATCGATGGCAGCTGCATCACATATCAGAAAGCAGGAGCTGACAAGATCAAGACTGAGACTCCCATGCCTGACCATACCAGAGCTGTGGAGCTGGTAATAAATGCCCTGACTGATCCTGAAACAGGCGTTATCAAGGATCTTTCCGAAATCGGTGCTGTTGGACACAGAGTAGTTCACGGCGGTGAGAAGTTCGCTTCATCAGTAATGATCACTGACGAGGTTATGGCAGCCGTTGAGGAGTGCAACGATCTGGCACCTCTTCACAATCCTGCAAATATCATCGGTATCAACGCATGCAAAGAGCTGATGCCCGGTGTTCCTCAGGTAGGCGTATTTGATACGGCTTTTCATCAGACCATGCCCGAGGAAGCTTTCATTTATGGTATTCCTTATGAGTACTATACAAAGTACGGCGTAAGAAAGTACGGCTTCCACGGAACATCTCATTCATATGTTTCCAAGAGAGTTGCAGAGCTTCTGGGCAAGGATTACAGCGAGATCAAGACCATCGTCTGCCATCTGGGCAACGGTGCTTCCATCTGTGCAGTAGACAAGGGCAAGTCTGTTGAGACTTCCATGGGTATGACTCCTCTGAACGGTCTGATCATGGGAACTCGTTCTGGTGATATCGATCCCGGTGTCATCGAGTATCTGGCAAACAAAGAGAATCTGGATCTTGCAGGCGTTATGAACATCCTGAACAAGAAGTCAGGTATGCTGGGACTGTCCGGACTGTCATCAGACTTCCGTGATATCGACCAGGCTATGGAGGAAGGAAACCTTCATGCAAAGGTTGCATTTGATGCTTTCATTCACAGAGTAGTATCATATGTTGGCGCTTATGCAGCTGTCATGAACGGAGTAGATGCTATCGTATTTACAGCTGGTGTCGGAGAGAACGATCCTTCTGTAAGAGCAGCTATCGCAGAGCATTTCACTTATCTTGGAGCAGAGATAGACCCTGTTAAGAACAGACAGCGCGCTGACGAGATGATCATTTCAACAGACGCTTCCAAGGTTAAACTCCTGGTAGTTGCAACCAACGAAGAGCTTATGATCGCAAGAGATACCCTCCGTCTGGTAAACGAAGCAAAATAATTTAAAAAAGTTAAATTAATGTTTGACAAAGCCGTGCTGCATGAGTATAATTATGCAGTACGGCTTTTGAGCCGTTTATATGAATTACAAGGAGGTGTAAGCTATGTCGATATGCCCTAAGAATAAAGTTTCAAAAGCAAGACGTGATAAGAGGAGAGCAAACTGGAAAATGACTGCTCCGAATCTTGCTGTATGCTCAACATGCGGAGAGCTTGTTATGCCGCACAGAGTATGCAAGAATTGTGGTTCATACAACAAGCGTACCATCGTTGCTAAGGACGCTGAGTAATTTCCATATGATCTGTGGCCCTGCACATTTTAGTGCAGGGCTTTTTTTTTATTTCATATATAGTATAATAAAAGAGTCTTAGGACAGAGTTCTGATCAAAGATCAGTGTTTTACGAGGAGGTGTAAAATGAAAAGAATTCTAGCAGTTATAGTTGCATTGATAATGGTTTCAGCGCTGGCAGCCTGTGGATCATCGGGCGGAAACAAGCCTGCCGGTAATGAAACAACAGGAGGTGCCGAGATCCAGACCACGGCTGCCGGAGGAGACCAGCAGGAGACTGCCGGAGGAGAAACAGAGGCGGGAGACGAAACTGAAATTGAAACAGCCGGCGAGGCAGAGACAGAACCGGAGGCTGATGTCGATGGGGAACTGATACTGGATGCGGAAGGCGTCAAGGTTTACTCACAGGGCATCTCGGAGGATGATTTCTGGGGAGCAGTCGTCAATCTTACCCTCATCAACAATGCGGGAAAGACTCTGACATTCCAGCCGCGTAAGACATCTGTCAACGGAATAATGGTTGACCCTTCCATGTCAGAAACCCTGGAAGACGGAGAAACAGTGGAAACCACGCTGGAATTCCTGGATGATTTTGACACTCTGGGAATCGAAACAGTTGCGGAGGTTGAGTTCGCTCTTCATATTTATGATGAGGACTGGAAGGTACTGGTTGACTCTGAACAGATAGTTGTCAGAAATCCGGATGCCGGATCCTATACACAGCTGTTTGATGACAGAGGAGAAGTTGCCTATGATGAAGACGGTATCAAGATAGTGGTTCAAGGTCTGGAAGACAGTTTCTTCGGTCCACAGGTGCTGGTCTACATCGAAAATGACAGCAAACAGGATATATCAGTCAGCGCACTTGAAGCAACAGTAGATGGAGTTGAAATGGATCCTACCATGTATCAGGATGTCCTGGTTGGAAAGGTAGCCATAGGAAAAGTATCATTTAATGATCTGGATGCAGACACGATCGAAGAGTTGGAGATCTCATTCCACATAGAGGTCATGGATGATTTTGAGGACATTGCGGATACCGACCCGATAACGGTCACATTCTGACATATTGTTTTTTGAATATTGCAGAAAGGAGAATCATCATGGGATTATTCAGTAAGGAAGCCTGCGCATTCTGTGGCAAGGAAGTGGGAGCCTTAAGCAGAACAAAGATAGCAGGCGGAGATTATATCTGCACAGACTGCAAGTATCTGACACACCCGTTTATCAGAAAGGATAAACTGAATACGGAGCAGACCAGGGCACTCATGGAAGAGATGGCACGAGATGAGGAGTATTTCCAGTCTGTAGTCTGGAGCAAGCCTTACAATATCAGTGCCGGCGGCAAACGGTTCATCTTCTATCACAATAATGAGACCAAAGAATTCGCACTTAGCACTCCTGAGACAGAAAAATACAAGAATCACCCTGTATTTTCGCTTTATATGGTCAGACCATATGACAAGAACCAGGAATGGTTTCAGCAGCAGGATAACTCAAGACCGCTTCCTCCGCTTACCAGAGAGCAGTATAAAGAGATGATCACTCTTCAGGAGAAAAAAGGCGCTGACGGCAAGCTTGAAGGCTGGGTAATGTATATACCGTACTTCCGTGAGCATATGAATATCGAGATCACATTCCCTGGCACAGCTAATGAGAAGGATGTACGGGGCTTCTATAATGGAGTCCGTGATACTATCGCCATGGCAAATGCCAATGCAAATGAGCAGGCTGTAAGAAATATGAAAATGCAGCAGACCAATGCTGCTCAGACCGCCAGCGAGATGCTGAAGGCTGCCATCAGAGGCGAAGGAACCGAAGGAGTGGCTGAAAAGCTGAAGGAAGGCATCGAAACTGCCAATGATATTAATGAAGGCAAGGTCAAGAGAGGCCTCTTTGGAAGACTGAAGAAATAAAACATATATACTGAATAAACACAATCAATATTAAGTAATGAAGCTGCTATCTTTCCATTGTGGAAGGATAGCAGCTTTTATTATGCTGCAGATATCATTTATCGGGATCCGGGCTTTTCGTATAATCTCTCTCAAGAAAAACAACAAGGCCGCGCAGATGCTTAATAAAAAATGCATCTATGAGCACGGCGAAGATGCGAAAGGAGAGCACAATGAAAATTTTAGGAATTCCGGTTGGACTTGCAGCAGTGATAATTGCAGCGATAATCCTGATCATCATCCTGCTTCTTTCCGGATATGTTAAAGCACCTACCGATAGAGCGTTCATCATTTCAGGTATCAAGAAGAAACCCAGAGTACTGATAGGACGCGCGGGAGTCAAGGTTCCGTTCTTTGAGAGAAAAGACGAACTGATCCTGAAACAGATCAGCATAGATATCAAAACGAACGGATATATCCCGACCAAGGATTTCATCGGTGTAGACATCGACGCAGTAGCGAAGATCAGAGTGCTGACATACAAAGATGTGAATCCGGACAGGGGAGTTACCGAAGAGATGGCCATGGCTGCCATGAAGAACTTCCTTAACATGAAAGAAGAGCAGATCCGGATGGCACTTACAGATTCACTGCAGGGTAATATGAGAGAGATCATAGGAACCCAGACTCTGAAGAATCTGTGCAACGACCGCAAGACGTTCGGTGATGAGGTCCAGGCAAAGGCTCAGAAGGACATGAACGCCCTGGGTATCTGGATCGAATCCTGCAACATCCAGAAGATCGAGGATGAGAACAACCTGATCAATGCACTCGGCCAGGACAACATGAGCCAGATCCAGAAGGATGCTTCTATAGCAAAGGCTCAGGCAGACAGAGACGTAGCTGTAGCCAAGGCAGAGGCTGCCAAGGCAGCAAACGATGCTCAGGTAGCTGCAGATGCAGAGATCGCCGAGAGGCAGAACGAACTGGCTATCAAGAAGGCAGCTCTGAAGAAAGAGGCTGATATCAAGCAGGCCGAAGCAGACGCAGCATACGCCATCCAGGAGCAGGAGCAGAGACGTTCGATCGAGGTCGCAAACGCAAACGCAGATATTGCAAAGCAGGAGCGCGAGGTCGAGCTGAAGCAGAGAGAAGCCGAGGTCAAGGAGCAGGAGCTGGCTGCATCCATCAGGAAGCAGGCAGAAGCTGAGAAGTACAAAGTGCAGCAGGACTCCGAGGCAGATCTGTACAGACGCCAGAAGGACGCTGAGGCCAGAAAGTACGAAGAGCAGCAGGCTGCAGAAGCCCTGAAGATCAAGGCAGATGCTCTGAAGTACGAGAAGGAGCAGCAGGCAGCAGGTATCGCAGCAGTAGGTGAGGCAGAAGCAAAGGCTATCCAGGCCAAAGGATTGGCAGAAGCCGAGGCTATGGAGAAGAAAGCCGAAGCCATGAAGAAATATGGTCAGGCAGCTATCATCGAAATGATCGTGAAGGCTCTTCCGGACATGGCCGGCGCAGTAGCAAAACCTCTTGAGAATATCGACAAAGTAACGATCATCGACGGAGGCGGCCAGGGCACAGGCGTAGACAATATGGGTGGATACGTACCTTCGGTACTGGCCAAAACGATCGAGTCTGTAAAGGAAGTGACTGGAGTGGACCTGCGGGAAGTCATGAGGGCAGAAACCTACGATGCCAAGGTCAACAGAAACGTCAATGTGACCGGACTGGAAGGCCTGAGTGATATCGCAGAGGCGCTGCAGTAAATGCAGACACAAAGCATACTGGCAGACTAAAAGAAGTCTGAAATAACAGAACCAGGAAGTGCAGATAAAAAGGGCGTCCGTTTGAAGCGGACGCCCTTAAAGATTGCTTAAAAACTATACTGGCAATGATTTAGTAGGAGATTCCCTGCCACAGCATTGCATTTGCAACCTTCAGGAAACCTGCAACGTTTGCACCAACCTGGTAGTTGCCTGGCTGACCAACCTCTTCTGCTGCGCTCTTGCAGGACTCGAAGATGCTGACCATGATGCCATGCAGCTTCTCATCAACCTCCTGGGCTGACCAGTAGATCCTCTCACTGTTCTGAGTCATCTCAAGACCACTTGTTGCAACACCGCCGGCATTTGCAGCCTTGGCAGGACCGAAAGGAATGTTTGCAGCGTGGAATACAGAGATAGCTTCGCTGGTTGAAGGCATGTTGGCACCCTCGCATACGCACTTGACACCGTTAGCGACCAGGATCTTGGCGCTCTCTTCATCGATCTCGTTCTGAGTTGCGCAGGGAAGAGCGATATCGCAGGGGATAGTCCAGATGCCCTTGCAGCCCTCTGTGTAGGTGGCATTTGCATGATCTTCAACATACTCTTTGATACGTGCACGGCGAACTTCCTTGATCTCCTTGACAGCATCCAGATCGATCCCGTCGGGATCGTAGATGTAGCCGTTGGAGTCGCACATTGCAACAACCTTTGCTCCGAACTGCTGAGCCTTCTCGCATGCATAGATGGCAACGTTTCCTGAACCGGATACGATCACGGTGCTGCCGTCAAATGTCAGACCGTTGTCCTTCAGGACTTCGTTTGCGAAATAGCACAGACCATAGCCGGTAGCCTGGGTCCTGATCAGTGATCCGCCTGCGCCTACCAGTTTGCCTGTCAGAACGCCGGTGAACTCATTGCGCAGTCTCTTGTACTGTCCGAACAGATAGCCAACCTCACGTCCGCCTACACCGATATCACCGGCAGGAACGTCTGTGTCAGCTCCGATATGCTTCTCAAGCTCTGTCATGAAGCTCTGGCAGAATGCCATAACCTCTCTGTCTGACTTGCCCTTGGGATCGAAGTCAGAACCGCCCTTGCCGCCACCCATAGGAAGGGTAGTAAGGGAATTCTTAAAGATCTGCTCGAATCCGAGGAACTTGAGGATGGACAGGTTTACTGAAGGATGGAAACGAAGTCCTCCCTTGTAAGGTCCGATAGCAGAGTTGAACTGTACTCTGTATCCGCGGTTTACCTGAACCTTGCCATTGTCATCAATCCATGGAACACGGAACATGATGACTCTCTCGGGCTCAACGAGTCTTTCGAAAAGAGCAGCCTCTTCATATTCGGGATGCATCTCAACAACAGGCTGAAGAGTCTCGAAGATCTCTTCTACTGCCTGCAGAAATTCAGGCTCGTTTGCGCATCTGGTCTCAAGTCCTTCATAGACTCTCTTAAGATAACTGTTTGTTATTGCCATAGTTTGTTAGCCTCCTCAATTATTATTAAAACTGGTCAAAATTGTATCATACGACCTGAAAAAATAAAACAAAAAAATTGAATAAAATACAAAAAAAATCTTAACTTTTTTTTAGTTGATTTGATGTTGTGTTTCTAGTAATATAGTCTGGATATATTATAAAAAAGGATGCCTGGAGGGTTTTAAGTGGCAGAAAACAGAAAGACTATCGTAGCGCTGGATGCCATGGGCGGCGACTATGCACCTATGGAGACAGTCAAGGGAGCAGTCATGGCGGTCAATGATGATGATCAGATCGTCGTCAGACTGTTCGGTGATGAAGAAAAAGTAAACGCAGAGCTGAATAAATATACTTATGACAAGTCGCGCATCGAAGTAGTTCACTGCGCAAGCGTCATTGAAAACTGTGATCAGCCTACCAAGGCTATACGTTCCAAGAAGGATTCATCCATGGTGATGGGTCTGTATTCAGTCAGAAATCATGAAGCAGACGCATTCGTATCATGCGGCAACACCGGAGCTCTTCTGGTAGGAGGACAGATCCTGGTAGGACGTCTGGCAGGCATCGAAAGGCCTGCACTGGCATTTGTAGTTCCTTCTGTGAAGGGTCCAGTCATGCTGATCGACTGCGGAGCCAATGTGGATGCCAGACCGGCTATGCTGGTCCAGTTCGCCATGATGGCATCAGTCTATATGGAGAATCTGGTCGGAGTCAAAAACCCCAGAGTCGGTATCATCAATATCGGTGAGGAAGAAGAGAAGGGCAATGCCCTTGTTCAGGAGACCATTCCTCTTCTTAAAGAATGCAAGAGTATCAATTACGTCGGCAGCGTGGAAAGCCGCGGCATCACTGAGGGCAGAGCAGATGTAGTTGTATGCGACGCATTTGTGGGAAATATCATCCTGAAGATGTATGAAGGCGTAGCAGGTATACTGTTGAGTACCATCAGAAAGACCCTTATGTCCAATGCCAAGACCAAGATAGGCGCGCTGCTCATTAAGGACAAACTGAAAAAGTCCATGAAGACATTTTCTATCGAAGAGTACGGCGGAGCTCCGATGCTGGGCCTTCGGGCACTGGTCGTCAAGACACATGGCAGCTCCAAATGCGTGGAGATAAGGAACACCATCCTCCAGTGCAGGACATTCGTTGAAAATGACGTAACCGGTCAGATAGCTGCCAATATTGCTCTTGAAGCACAGGAAGAAAATTAGTATAATCATTTCAATAAATATTGATATTTAAGGAGATACCATGGATTTCGAAAAATTAAAAGAGATCATAGCTTCTCAGTTAAATGTAAACATTGATAAGATCACTCCCGACGCCCTGTTTGAGGACGACCTCGGTGCAGATTCTCTGGATCTGCTGAATGTCGTTATGGCTGTTGAGGATGAGTTCGGTATCAGCATTTCAGACGAGAGTCTGGTCAATATCAGGACTGTTGAGGACGCTCTTGAAGCTATCAACAAGCTGATAAATGAGTAGGCTGCTATCTGAGCTCGAGGAGATAATCGGTTATAGCTTCACCAATAAACAGCTGCTGGAAAACGCGCTTACTCATTCATCTTATCTGAATGAGAACAGGCAGAAGGGCCTTCAGGACAATGAAAGGCTTGAGTTTTTTGGCGACGCTATAATCGAATTCTATGTCAGCGAGTTTCTTTTTAATAGTTTCAGTGATTTCCCGGAAGGTGATCTGACAAAGACCAGGGCATCCATGGTCTGTGAAAGTGCTCTTGCAGCATGTGCCAAAGAGATCTGTCTGGGAGATTTTATTTTTATGGGCAGGGGAGAAGAGCTCACCGGAGGCAGAGAGCGCGCATCCATCACCTCGGATGCTTTCGAGGCGTTGGTTGCTGCCATACACATTGACTCCGAAGGAGCAGCCGTCCCTGCTTTCATTGATGCCCATCTTCTGAGGACCCTCAAGGATAAGCAGTTGTTCTTCGATGCCAAGACCAGGCTTCAGGAACTGATCCAGCAGGACAGCTCCAATGAACTCCACTATGACATGATCGAGGAGAGCGGCCCTGTTCATGACAGGACCTTTGTTGCTGCTGCCATCCTGAACGGACATGAGATAGGACGCGGAAGCGGCCATTCCAAGAAACTGGCTCAGCAGAATGCGGCAATGGATGCGATCAGACATTTCAGACAGACTATCAGGTAGAAAAATGTATTTAAAAAGTATCGAAATACACGGATTCAAATCATTTGCAAATAAGATCAGATTCGAGTTCCCGGATGGCATAACTGGTATCGTAGGTCCTAACGGCAGCGGAAAGAGCAATGTTGCGGATGCTGTCAGATGGGTTCTGGGAGAGCAGAAGGTCAAGCAGCTCAGGAGCTCCAAAATGGAGGACGTTATCTTTGCGGGAACCGCAGCCAGGAAACCGCAGAGCTATGCTTACGTTGCCATCACGCTGGACAATTCAGACCACAAGCTGCGTCTGGAGTTTGACGAGGTAACAGTATCCAGAAGAGTATACCGCTCTGGTGAGAGCGAATATATGCTGAACGGTTCAGTCTGCCGTCTGAGAGATATCCAGGAGCTGTTCTATGACACGGGTATCGGTAAAGAAGGATATTCCATCATCGGACAGGGCCAGATAGACAAGATCCTGCAGGGCAAGCCTGAAGAGAGAAGAGAGCTCTTTGACGAGGCCGCAGGTATCGTAAAATACAAGAAGAGAAAGACTATTGCCCTCAGAAAACTGGAAAACGAGAGACTGAACCTCACCAGGATCAATGATATCCTTAGCGAGCTGGGCAAGCAGGTAGGACCTCTGAAGAAACAGTCAGAGGCAGCCGCGAAGTTCCTGACATACAAGAACGAACAGAAGGAATATGATATCAACCTCTTCCTGATCGAAAACGGTGAGCTTCGTGCGAAGATCAGCGAATACGAAGAGAAGGGTAAGATAGCTTCAGATGAACTGGCTGAGTGTCAGGCTCAGTTTGAAGCTATGAAGGAAGAGTATGAAAAGGTCAGCTCAGAGCTCCTTTCCATCGACACCGAGATAGAGCAGATCAGGAACAGGATAGCTCAGGGCAATATCGTCAGAGAGAACCTGTCCGGGCAGATAAATGTATTAAATGAGCAGATTAATGCCGCCAGAGACGCGAAGGCGCATTATCTGGAGAGATTTGAGGCGCTGACTGCCAATATAGGCAGAACAACAGAAGAAAAGAACAGGCTGGAGAGAGAAAAGGCATCCAACCAGGAAGCCCTGACCAGGGTGATCGAGGCTGCAGGCAGACAGGACAGCGTAGTTCTGGATGTCCAGAACAGACATGAAGAGCTGCGTCTGGAGTCGGAAGAGCTCAAGGAGCAGCTCCTGGATCTGGTCAGACAGAATGGTGAGATCCATACCCGTATAGAGAGACTCAAGGTCATGAGCGAGCAGATGACCGACAGGCGTGCTGAGTTGGCTGAAAGCCTGGAGAAGTTCGCATCCGACCGTGACATGCAGGCGCAGGTAGTTGTCCAGCTGAAAGAAGAGTTCGAGGAGGCATCTGGGGACGCAGCTGCCATCGAAAGTGAGATCCGCAGCAAAGAGGCATCACTGAAGGAAGCAGACGCGAAGATAGCTGAGGCTGAAAGAGACCTTGGAAGGACCAAGGAGGATCTGGCACGTGACAGTGCCAGACTGGAGTCCATCAGAAATATCACGGAGCGCTATGAGGGCTATGGCAATGCCATCCGTGAGATCATGAAGCTGAAGGAAAAGAACAAAGGCATTCATGGTGTAGTTGCGGATATCATCAGGACCCAGAAGAAGTATGAAGTAGCTATAGAGACCGCTCTGGGCGGCAGCATACAGAACGTTGTCACAGATACAGAATATACAGCGAAGAACGTTATCGAGTATCTCAAGACCAACAAGCTGGGCCGTGCTACATTCCTGCCCATCAAGGCTGTGACCGGACGCGGTGAATTCAGAAATGAAGAGGTCCTGAAGGAGAAGGGCGTACTGGGTCTGGCCAGCTCCCTGGTTGACGTGGATGAACAGTACAGGGGCGTGGCCAATTATCTGCTGGGCAGGACCGTCGTGGTCGACACTATCGACAATGCGCTGCAGCTGGCCCGAAGATACAATTATTCCCTGATCATAGTCACTCTGGAAGGAGAACTCCTGAACAGAGGCGGCTCTATGACAGGCGGAGCATACAAGAACAAATCCAACCTGCTGGGAAGACGCAGGGGGGTCGATGGCCTGGAGAAGGGGATCGCCGAACACAAGAAGCGTCAGGAAGCTCTGAAAAAGCAGAGTGAGACTTATGGTGC
>JAZUNG010000128.1:0-2084 GCA_045604025.1 Lachnospiraceae bacterium
CAACTCCTTGGCTCACAGAACGACATGGCTACGATCCGACTTATCCATATCGGAATCCGTCAGCAAATCTGGTCGAACAGTTGGCATAAACGTCCGCGGAATCCACCAGCTGCATGAAAGTCTTTATATGATCTGCATTTGCAGAGAGGATGCTGTCTATATGGTGCGAACCGAATCTGTTTATATGGGCGACCGCCTCATTTACATCTGATACCAGCTTGACCGCAATGATCATATCCAGATACTCTGTGGCAAAATCCGCCTCACCGATCATGTCGATCTCTGGAGCATCATCGGAATATGACATGAGTTTCTTCGCTTCCTCAGTTGCCCTTATCTTCACGCCTGCCGCATGCAGAGCCTGGCCAAGCTGCGGAAGGAACTGCTCTGCTATGTTCCTGTTTACCAGGAGAGTCTCAGTAGCATTGCACGCAGCGGTATACTGGGTCTTGGCATCAATAATGATACGGATAGCCTGATCAAAGTCACATTCATCATCGACATATGTATGGCAGATACCGTCAGCATGACCCATGACAGGGATCTTGGTATGGTCCATGATATACTGAACAAAGGCATTTGAGCCGCGCGGGATCAGAAGATCCACACAGTCGTGGCATTCGAGGAGTTCATCTATCTCATTGTGCTGCTCTGCCTGCAGCATGCACTCTCCGGGCAGTCCTGCATCTATGAGTGCCTGATGTATCAGGTCAAAGAGCACCTTGTTGCTGGAAGCAGTTTCCTTGCCGCCCTTTAAGACAGCGCAGTTTCCGCTCTTGATGCACAGTCCTGATATCTGGACCAGCGCATCCGGGCGGGCCTCAAATATGACTCCGATCACCCCGATAGGACATGTGATCCTGTACAGATCCAGTCCTTCATCCAGAGCCCTGGCCAAGGTAATATTCCCCACAGGATCAGGAAGAGCTATCAGCTGCTCAAGTCCTCTGATGCAGTCTTCCAGTTTATGCTCATCGAACCTGAGGCGCTTAACAATAGAATCCGGGATGCCCAGGATCTCAGCCGATCTCAGATCAACTGCATTCGCCTCAAATATCTGCTGTGCATGCTCCTTAAGAGACTCACATGCCAGAGAGAGCGCGCGGTTTCTTACCTCAACCGGAGACGCGGCCATAAAAGGCGCTGCTTCTTTCATTTTTCTGACTTCTGTCTTGATATCCATATTTATTCTCTGCTTTCTTAAAAAACTGTGTTTTCCGTTTGCGATTCCTGTTACTTGAATACTTAAGCCATTCAGCTTTCCGTGACCAGCTTGCCTGTCATATGCTCCGGCACGATCGCAAATACCAGTGTGTCTGGCCCTGAACGGACTATCTCCTGATCTATATAGCTGTCATCATTAATGAATTTGTAACTGAGCTTTCTGGAGATTTCGATCGTCCTGTCATAGTCATCCACAAATTCAACTCTTCCGAATACTATCACGCTCTTAACGCGCAGCGCCCAGTCGTCTTCTACATGATAACCCTGGTCATATACACAGAATGACACCTTGTCATTGTTCCTCAGTGAATCGATCTTGTGTCCTGCCTTGCCTCCATGGAAATAGATCTTCCCGTCTTCTTCATTATAGAAATGGTTCATCGGCATACCATACGGATAACCGTCATCACCATTTACGGAGAGAACACCTCTCTTTTCATTTTTCAGGATCTCAATACATTCTTCTCTGGAAATGACTTTGTTTTTTCTTGCAACTTCCCTGAACATGACCGCCCGCCTTTAAACCTTTCGTATATATCAGGAAATCATTATACCATAAGGCATAATGATTTCCTATCCTGTACTTATCCGATATTTAATGAGTCCAGTACTTCTCTGGCTTCTCGGACAGGGATGATCTCGAGCTGGCTCTTTACTTCCTCAGCCACATCTCTCAGATCGTCTGTATTCTCCTCAGGTATAAATACCTTCTTCACTCCAGATCTCTGGGCTGCCATCAGTTTCTCAGACAGTCCGCCGATCGGCATGACGCCGCCTCTCAGGGAGACTTCCCCCGTCATCGCCCACTTCGGGCTTACTTCCCGTCCGGTCACAAGAGACGCCAGCGCGGTCGTCATCGT
>JAZUNG010000129.1:0-4238 GCA_045604025.1 Lachnospiraceae bacterium
GACAAGCAGGACCTGACATATGCTGAAGCATACCAGGTGATGAACGAGATAATGAACGGAGAGACCAGCCAGACGCAGAACGCTGCTCTGCTCGCTGCCCTGTCCACCAAGAGTGCCAAGGCAGAGACCAAGGACGAGATAACGGCCTGCGCCAACGCTATGCGCGAACATGCCATCCCCATAGATCTGTCGGATGTGGACAATTTCGAGATTGTCGGTACAGGCGGTGATAATGCCCAGACATTCAATATTTCCACCACTTCAGCCATTGTGGCTGCTGCGGGCGGCATGAAGGTCAGCAAGCACGGAAACCGTGCAGCCTCCTCCAACTCGGGAACTGCAGACTGCCAGGAAGCATTGGGTGTCAATATCAACCAAGATCCCGAAAAATGTAGAGAGCTTCTGGACACTGTAGGCATCTGTTTCTTCTTTGCGCAAAAATACCATACATCCATGAAATATGTAGGTGCCATCAGAAGAGAGCTGGGTATCCGCACGGTTTTCAATATCCTGGGGCCTCTGACCAATCCCGGAAGACCGAAGAGATTCCTTCTGGGTGTATACGATGAATATCTGGTCGCGCCGCTTACTCAGGTTCTGATCGACCTTGGTGTCAGTACCGGTATGGTCGTTTATGGTCTGGATAAACTGGATGAGATCTCCGCATGCGGTGAGACTCTGATCAGCGAATTCAAGAATGGCTGGAGCCGCACATTCAAGATCAAGCCTGAAGACTTCGGACTGACACGCGGTACCAAGGATGAACTGGCAGGGGGAACGCCTGAAGAAAATGCGCAGATCACCCGCGACATCCTGAGCGGTAAGATTCAGGGAACGAAACGCAATGCAGTACTGATGAACGCAGGTGCTTCGCTGTATATCGGCGGGAAAGCAACTACCATTGCTGATGGCGTAAAACTTGCGACTGAGCTGATCGACTCAGGCAAAGCCCTGCGGACACTTGAAGATTATATAAGGATCTCCAACGAATAATGGAAAACATACTGCAGACCATAGCTGAAAAAACAAAGATACGGATCACTGAGGAGGAGCGGAAAACCCCGCTGGATGTCCTCAAGAAACAGATTGAGATCAGGAACAACCGGGAATCGTCTTCAGGCATACCTCTTCCCGACTTCAGGGCTGCCCTGGCAAAGCCGGGCATGTCTTATATCTGTGAGGTCAAGAAGGCATCTCCTTCCAAAGGGCTGATAGCTCCGCATTTTCCTTATCTGGATATTGCCATGGAATATGAAGCTGCGGGTGCCAGCGCTATCTCTTGCCTGACAGAACCATTCTGGTTCCTTGGCTCAGACCAGTACCTGAAGGAGATCACAGGCGCGGTCCATATACCCGTGCTCAGGAAGGATTTTACAGTAAATGAGTATATGATCTATCAGGCTCGTGCTCTGGGTGCGTCAGCGGTCCTGCTGATATGTGCCATCCTATCAGATGATCAGCTTTCAGATTATCTGGGTCTGACAGAAGAGCTGGGCATGCATGCTCTGGTCGAAGCCCATGATGAAGACGAGCTGGCCAGAGCCCTTATGGGCGGTGCACAGATCATAGGCGTAAATAACCGCGACCTCCGCACATTTACCGTAGATACTGCCAACAGTATCCGTCTGAGGAGCCTGGCACCGGCAGATAAGATCTTCGTTTCGGAAAGCGGTATCAGAACGCATGATGACATACAGGTCCTGTATGATCGCGGAGTCGATGCAGTCCTGATAGGTGAAACCCTGATGCGTGCTGATAACAAACAGGCGCAGCTGGAGATCCTGAACGGATCACCTCTGACATAAAGAAAGGTTTAAAGATGGCATTGATCAAGATCTGCGGACTGAGCAGACATGAAGACATAGAAACGGTCAACGAACTGCTGCCCGATCTCTGCGGCTTCATCATCAATTACCCGCAAAGCCACCGCTCTGTTACTCCCTCACAGGCCAGACGCCTGACAGGCAGACTGGACAGAGAGCATATCACCACGGTAGGAGTATTTGTCAACTCTCCCCTGGAACTGATCGCATGCATGGTCGGTGATAATACGATCGATATCATACAGCTCCACGGAGATGAAGGTGAAGCATATATTGAAAGACTCCGCAGGATCACAGACAGACCTGTCATCAAGGCATTTACCATCAGAAACGCTGATGACCTGAATCAGGCTCTCAAAAGCAGCGCTGACTATATACTCCTGGATGCAGGAAAAGGAAGCGGCCAGACATTTAACTGGGATATCCTGACTGCAGGGAACTCATCCGTTCCGGACGAACTGAGAAACAGAAAATGGTTTCTGGCAGGGGGACTGAACGCAGACAATATCACTGATGCGATCCACAGGCTGGATCCCTATGCAGTCGACCTGTCCAGTTCAGTAGAGACAGACCGGGTCAAGGATCCTGAGAAGATCAGACAGATGATAGATTTGGTAAGGGAGGCATAAGATATGACCAATCCTGAGGGACGCTTTGGAAAACACGGAGGACAGTACGTTCCTGAAACTCTGATGAACGCTGTCATCGAACTGGAAGAAGCATACAACCACTATAAAAATGATCCGGAGTTCAATGCCGAACTGACTGAGCTCCTGAACAATTATGCCGGGAGACCTTCTCTTCTGTACTATGCAGACCGGATGACAAAGGACCTGGGAGGAGCGAAGATCTATCTGAAGAGAGAGGACCTTAACCACACCGGCGCCCACAAAGTGAATAATGTCCTGGGACAGGCCCTGCTGGCAAAAAAGATGGGAAAGACCAGACTGATCGCCGAAACCGGTGCCGGACAGCACGGAGTGGCCACAGCTACTGCCGCCGCCCTCTTCGGTATGGAGTGCGTGGTCTTCATGGGCAAAGAAGATACCGTCCGTCAGGCTCTGAACGTATACCGCATGAAGCTGCTGGGAGCCGAAGTCGTCCCTATCGAAACAGGCACAGGAACCCTGAAGGATGCCTGCTCTGCTGCATTCAAGGAGTGGACCAACAGGATATCCGACACCCACTACTGTCTGGGATCAGTCATGGGTCCCCATCCGTTCCCTACTATCGTACGCGATTTTCAGGCTGTTATCTCAAAAGAGATCAAAGAACAGTGTCTGGCAGTGGAAGGAAGACTCCCCGATGCCGTCCTGGCATGCGTGGGAGGAGGCTCCAATGCGATGGGATCATTCTATCATTTCATTGAAGATGAAAATGTACGTCTGATAGGCTGTGAGGCTGCGGGCAGGGGTGTGGATACAAAAGAAACCGCGGCGACCATTGCCACAGGCAGAGAAGGCATATTCCACGGTATGAAGAGTTATTTCTGTCAGGATGAATACGGACAGATCGCGCCTGTATACTCTATCTCTGCCGGTCTGGATTATCCTGGTATCGGTCCCGAGCATGCATATCTTCACGACATAAAGAGGGCTGAATATGTAGCGGTCACAGATGAGGAGGCGGTAGGAGCCTTCGAATACCTGTCGCGGATCGAGGGTATCATCCCTGCCATAGAGAGTGCGCATGCAGTCGCTCACGCCATGAAGATAGTCCCGAATATGTCCAAACATCATATTGTCGTGATCACTATCTCGGGAAGAGGCGACAAGGACTGCGCGGCTATCGCACGTTACAGAGGGGAGAATATCTATGAGTAGTAATATTACAGACGCATTTGCGCATGGAAAAGCATTTATACCATTCATTACCTGCGGGGACCCCTCACTGGACGTGACCGAGCGGCTGGTATATGCCATGGAAGAAGCCGGAGCCGACCTGATCGAGCTGGGTATCCCCTTCTCAGATCCGACCGCAGAAGGCCCGGTGATCATGGAAGCCAACGAGCGTGCATTATCCGCCGGGGTGACCACAGACAAGGTCTTCGATATGGTAAAGAAGATCCGTCAGAATACAGATATCCCCCTGGTATTCATGACCTATGCCAACGTAGTCTTCTCATATGGGGCCGACAGATTCTGCCAAAACGCTTCTGAGTGCGGCATACAGGGAGTGATCCTGCCTGATGTTCCATTCGAGGAAAAGCACGAATTCGATGAGATCCTTGCCACTTACGGTATGGAGCTGATCTCCATGATAGCTCCGACATCTGATGACAGGATAGCCATGATCGCACGCGAAGCCAGGGGCTTCCTGTATATGGTATCATCTCTCGGAGTTACCGGAACAAGGTCCAACATAACCACGGATATAGGGGCAATGACAGCACAGGTCCGTGCAGTTTCTGACATC
>JAZUNG010000130.1:0-11603 GCA_045604025.1 Lachnospiraceae bacterium
CGCTTACTACTACTCTACATACAATGCGCCTGATAAGAATCCTGTCAATACAGACAGACCGAAGGTCATGATCCTCGGCGGAGGTCCCAACAGGATCGGTCAGGGTATCGAGTTCGACTACTGCTGCGTACATGCTGCACAATCACTTAAGAAGCTCGGATTCGAGACCATCATCGTCAACTGCAACCCCGAGACAGTTTCCACAGACTATGATACATCCGACAAGCTGTATTTCGAGCCTCTGACACTGGAAGACGTTCTCAGCATCTACAATAAAGAGAAGCCCGTAGGCGTCATCGCACAGTTCGGCGGACAGACTCCTCTGAACCTGGCAGCTGACCTCGAAAAGAACGGCGTCCGTATCCTCGGTACATCTCCTGCCATCATCGATCTGGCTGAAGACAGAGACCAGTTCAAGGAAGTCATGGACAAGCTCGGCATTCCTATGAGTGAAGCAGGAATGGCCGCAACCGTTGAAGAGGCTATAGCTCTGGCAAATAAGATTGGCTACCCTGTTATGGTGCGGCCTTCATATGTACTGGGCGGACGTGGTATGGAAGTTGTCTATGACGATGAGAGCATGAGCGATTACATGAAGGCCGCTATCGGTGTTACACCTGACAGGCCTATCCTCATCGACAGATTCCTGAATCATGCCATGGAATGCGAGGCAGATGCCATCAGTGACGGAACACATGCATATGTACCCGCTGTTATGGAGCATATCGAGCTTGCAGGTATCCACAGCGGTGACTCCGCGTGCATCATTCCTTCTAAACATATTCCTGAAGAAGCGCTGGAGACCATCAAGGAATACACCAGAAAAATCGCTGAAGAGATGCATGTAGTAGGTCTGATGAACATGCAGTATGCTATCGAAAACGGCAAGGTATTCGTACTCGAAGCCAACCCCAGAGCATCACGTACAGTTCCTCTGGTTTCCAAGGTCTGCGGCATCCGCATGGTACCTCTGGCAACAGATATCATCACAAGCGAACTGACCGGAAGACCTTCACCTGTTCCGAAGCTGAAGGAACGCGAGATCCCTTACTATGGTGTTAAGGAAGCCGTCTTCCCGTTCAATATGTTCCAGGAAGTAGACCCTATACTGGGACCTGAGATGCGATCTACCGGTGAGGTACTCGGACTGGCATCAACTACCGGTGAAGCATTCTACAAGGCAGAAGAAGCAGCATCCGCACAGCTTCCGCTCGAGGGAACTGTCCTGATCTCCGTAAATGACAGAGACAAGGCTGAGGTTGTAGAGATCGCGAAGGGATTTGCAGATGCGGGCTTCGATCTTCTTGCTACCGGCAGGACATTTGAGCTGATAACCGAAGCAGGTATCCCTGCAGAGAAGATCAAGAAGCTCTATGAAGGCAGACCGAACATTCTGGATGCCATGACCAACGGCCAGATCCAGCTGATCGTCAATACTCCTTCAGGCAAGACCAGTATTCACGATGACAGCTATATGAGAAAGAATGCCATCAAATACAAGATCCCTTATATCACTACCATGGCAGCTGCCCGCGCAGCTGCAGAGGGTATCGCAACAGTTAAGGATACTCCTGACTATGACGTATACTCGCTGCAGGAGTGGCATGGAATGATCAGATAATGATCAAATAATACAATAATCTTTAAAAGGACTGTCACTACTCAAGTGCCAGTCCTTTTTTGCTCGAATGAACGATATCTGTTGTGAAAAACATTTAGCCGAACAATTCAGACAATTGTAATGTTAACTGCTGACAATATAGTATTCAATATAAAATTCTTATTAATTGTCATTTAAAATGTCCCCAAATCACATTTCGATTATTATAGTAGTAGAAGGGAGGGCTAAATTATGGCAGGAAATCCTTTAGACGATAATAAACGAAAACTCGCCGAACAGTTGTATCATTCATACTGGAATGATGCTTTCAAGATTGCCAAAAGCATTCTGAAAAGCAAGGCTGCAGCTGAAGATTGTGCATCATCTTCTTTTATAAAACTTCTGGATAATCTGGATAAAGTTGATCCGTTTCCCAGCCCAAGGACAAGAGGTTATCTGATTGTAATAACACGTAATATGGCATATAGAGAATATAACCTCCAAAAAAGATTTATTGATGATTTCAGCACTGCTACAGATGATATCATTAATACTATACCTGACAGTTCTGATACAGAAAACATCGTATTAAACAATATCAGCAAAGAGCAATTAATGAAGGCTTTCTCTTCATTACCTCAAAAAGACGCAGATCTGCTGGCTCTAACATATGCATATGATTACTCCATCGCTGAATGTGCCGAATTATTTGGCATTTCAGTTGAAGCAACCAAAAAAGCTCTACAAAGATCACGAAAAAAACTTGCTAAGGAGATGAATATAAATGAATAACTGTTTTGATATATTACTGAAAGAAGTTACAACTGATTATTTTAACGATATAGCAATATCAACCCCCCCATCCAGATATAAACTGTTTGGGTTTAACAGATTGTGGAACTCATATACAGGTGTTAAATACAAATCTACCTTTAGAAAAGCAGTTATAATACTTGCTTCTCTAATTGCGATGATATGTGTAACTCTTACAGTTGGGACCCTGGCCAGTGATGACTGGTCTTCCTCAATTTTCGGACAGCTACGCCGGCTTTTGAGCTCAACACTAAGTGCTGATGAGTTTACACTTACAGAAGAAGATATGTCTTATTTTCCTGTACAGAATGCTGGCTTCGTTCTGCTTAATGATGAATATTCTACAGTCCCCACATTAAAGGAATTCCTATACCATGGCTGGAACATAAAAGAAAAGGCGAGTACAGGTGCGCAAGAACTTGAAGATGACAGTTTTGGTTATTATGTCAGGTCTTACAATTTGAAAAAAGGCTCTTCAAGAATTGAAGTGGGAATATGCCGTTCAGATGCTCTTGCCGGAATAAAAGCAAAAGACTGCCGGATTAGTTTTATGGAAATATCACTGGTTACACTCACTGGAAACGAGAGTAATATTAGTAGTTTTATGCTATCCGGAACAGATCTTTTGGACATTAACTTTGAAAAGCTCGATCAAAAGCTCGGGGAACACGTCTCCTGGAATGAAACTGCGCATCATATTGAAAACGAAGGAGCCTTTGATTGGGAAAGTTCCGATACTTATATTTATAACATTTATGATACTGCTTTACAGAACACTGGAGTATACAGCATTGAATACGATGTTATAACCAAAGATAACTCATGTAATACTATACGAATCTATTTTAATGCATTTGTTGAGCAATAGCAAAACAAGTCATATTAAAAGGACTGCCGATCGCGGCAGTCCTTTTTGTTATTAATCGAATCTATGGTGGCTATCAGCCCAGTGCTGCGTTCAGCTTGGCAGCTATTTCTGCTGCGCTGTTGCCATGAACTGCACATGCTTCTTCAAGAGTCTCCTGCTGTGAAGCGGGGCATCCCAGGCAATGCATGCCGGTCTCAAGAAGGATAGGAACAAAACGCTCTGCGTCAATTTCCAGGATCTCGCCAATAGTCATATCTGTTGTAATGATGTCCATTAATAACTGCCTCCTTAATATATCTCTGGATTGTGAGGTCATTATAATACTATAAAACCATCTTTTCAACCTGGGCGGAGCGAAATCGTCCACATGCATAATTTTATCTTGAAAAGTAACTAATATTTGTCTATTAATACTTCAAATCTTCACACTTTACCGATATTTTATCACTTGATTTTTAATATGCTATGTATTAGTATAGCCTCATCTGGATAAACTATTATTTAGAGGAGGTTGATATTATGGCATATGTTATTTCTGATGATTGCATCATGTGCGGCGCATGTGCTGGCGGCTGCCCTGTTGACGCTATCAGCGAGGGCGATGGCAAGTACGAGATTGACGCTGATGCCTGCATCGAGTGCGGAGCATGCGCAGATACCTGCCCTGTAGGAGCACCTGCACAGGAGTAATCCACTGATTCCAATATTTTTAGGAACACAAGCAAAACGGTCTGCCGCGTATGGCAGACCGTTTTTTCATATGGATATCTGGATATTATTATGGCATATGATAATGGTTTATTTATGGAAAAGACCTTTCTTCTCATAAGGCTCGCTGATAACCGAAGTTGCTGTGTAGCCGGTTTCGTTTATGGCTTTCATCAGGAGATCAGCATCTACCTCCTCTTCAGAAATAAATGTGGCTATTCCTTTTGAGTGCGAGGAAGATACCTTTTTGGCCTTTGGTGCAACCTTTCGGATCACATCATTGATATGGGCTTCACACATTCCACAGAACATACCGGCTACCGAAACAGTTGTCTTTACCATCAGGCTTTCCCTCCCTTGGTACTTTGAGCTGCAGCATAGCGGCATACTCCTCCGCAGTGTGCACAGTCGCCACCGCAGGAGGGTTTGCCCTGCTTCTTTCTGCGCACCTGGAATACTATGATCACTGCAACTAACGCCGCCAGTACGATACTGACTATTATAGTTCCATAATTTGCTGCAAGCCATGCTCCCATATCAAACCCTCCTTCCGGTGTTTATCATAATATATAAACTATCTGTATTTTTATTACTGTACTGCCTTGGTCAGCTTGGTTGCTTCTGTATACTTCCTGAAGAACAGCATGTAGATCATACCTGCCAGGATGATCAGTGACACGATCAGTCCAACAACATGTACATTTCCTGTAAACAGGCTGCCGAACTGATATACCATCAAGGCGATAGCATATGCAAAGAGGCACTGATAACCAATAGCGAACCATGTCCACTTCGGATTGTTCATCTCACGCTTGATAGCGCCTATAGCTGCAAAGCAAGGTGCGCACAGCAGATTGAATACCAGGAATGAGAATCCTGACAGTCCTGTAAATGCTGCTCCGATAGCGGCCTGTGCACTCATCTCTCCTGCGCCGTAAAGGATACCCATGGTTCCAACGATATTTTCCTTGGCAACCAGTCCTGTGATAGAAGCAACAGCTGCCTGCCATGTTCCCCATCCAAGAGGGCGGAAGATCACAGCTATGACCGAACCGATCCTTGCAAGGATAGAATACTCCAGTTCCTCCTCAGCCAGCATACGGAATGCTCCGTCTACCCAACCGAAGAATGATGTGAACCATACAACTATGGTCGAAAGCAGGATGATGGTTCCGGCCTTCTTGATGAATGACCATCCGCGCTCCCACATGCTCCTCAGCACGTTTGAAAGTGTAGGCAGATGATATGCGGGAAGCTCCATAACGAATGGTGCAGGGTCACCGGCAAACATTTTGGTCTTCTTCAGCATGATTCCGGAGACAACGATCGCTGCAACACCGATAAAGTATGCGCTGGTTGCTATCCATGGTGAGCCACCGAATATCGCACCTGCGATCATGGCAATGAACGGAACCTTTGCTCCACAGGGGATAAATGTTGTAGTCATGATCGTCATACGGCGGTCACGCTCGTTTTCAATAGTACGTGACGCCATGACACCTGGAACGCCGCATCCTACACCTACCAGCATAGGGATAAAGGATTTTCCTGACAGACCGAACTTTCTGAAGATACGGTCCAGTACGAATGCAATACGTGCCATATATCCACTGGCCTCAACCCACGCCAGCAGGAAGAACAGAACGAGCATCTGAGGTACGAATCCCAGTACTGCGCCGACACCCGCTACGATACCATCAATGATCAGACCATGCAGCCAGCCGTCTTCCGGAACTCCCAGGGCGTCCAGGAGTCTTTCGATCAGCACAGGGATACCCGGAACCCATACTCCATACTCAGCTGGGTCAGGCGCACCATATGCTCCTTTATACTCAGTATCCAGATACTGAGCAGCAGCTTCTTCCAGATCTGCTTTTGTAGCTCCCTCGACCACTTCGATCTCAAGAGTCTCTTCATCTTCCAGTTCATAATCTACAGACGCGTCTGCAGGTGTAGCAGCCAGCAGAGTTTCGATCGCAGACTTTGCGGCTGCCTCGTCATACTCTTCTGATTCAACATCAATAGCATCAGCCATGTCTTCATCGCCGTATGCATCGATAAACCCTGCCAGGATAGCGTCTGTATCGCCATAGTTCTCTTCAGCCTCAGCAGACTGTGAAGTTCCTATCCAGAACAAATGCCAGCCATCACCGAAGAGTCCGTCATTGGCCCAGTCTGTAGCTGCACTACCTACTGTTACCATTGAAATGTAATAGATCAGGAACATAACAACTGCAAAGATAGGCAGGCCCAGCCAGCGGTTTGTTACGATCTTGTCAATCTTGTCAGACACGGTCAGGCTGCCTTTGTTTTTCTTCTTATAGCAGGACTTGATGATCTCACCGATGCAGATATAACGCTCATTGGTAATGATAGACTCTGCGTCGTCATCCATCTCATCTTCCGCAGCTTTGATATCCTGCTCGATATGTTCCAATGTGTCTGCAGGGATTTTCAGCTGCTCCATGACCTTCTCATCACGCTCAAAGATCTTGACCGCATACCATCTTTGCTGCTCTTCAGGCAGATCATGTACTACTGCCTCTTCGATATGGGCGATAGCATGCTCCACAACTCCCGAGAACTTGTGCTGAGGAACCGTCTTTCCTCCTCTTGCTGCTTCGATGGCAGCCTGCGCAGCTTCCATCACTCCGTCACCCTTCAAAGCAGAGATCTCAACAGCCTTGCAGCCCAGCTGGCGTGACAGCTCGTTCGTGTCAATCCTGTCACCGTTCTTCTTTACAACGTCCATCATATTGATGGCCAGAACTACCGGTATGCCCAGCTCTGTCAGCTGAGTAGTCAGATACAGATTGCGCTCCAGGTTTGTACCATCGATGATGTTCAGGATGGCGTCCGGTCTTTCTCCAATCAGATAATTTCTTGCGACCACTTCCTCCAGTGTATACGGAGAAAGTGAATAGATGCCAGGAAGGTCAGTGATGGTCACATCATCATACTTCTTCAGCTTGCCTTCCTTCTTCTCCACTGTAACGCCCGGCCAGTTTCCCACGAACTGATTGGAGCCGGTCAGTGCATTGAATAATGTTGTTTTTCCGCTGTTGGGGTTGCCCGCCAGCGCTATTCTGATATCCATATTTCCCATTTTCCTCTCATATTATATAGTTATCTGTAGCTAACTCATGTATCAAATAATATGCCACTTCCCAGTGACATAATATCTGCAAGTTATTACTGTATCTCTACCATCTCGGCATCTGCCTTCCTGAGGCTCAGCTCATAATCCCTGACCGTGATCTCCACAGGGTCTCCGAGCGGCGCAACTTTGCGGATATAGATCTCCACACCTTTGGTGATACCCATGTCCATGATCCTTCTTTTGACTGCTCCCTCTCCGTGAAGCTTGACTACCTTAACGGTTTCTCCAATCTTTCCATCTCTGAGTGTTCTCATTTAGAATACCTCTTTTTCATGTAATGTAAATTAAACGTAGATCTTCCCTGCCATTTCCTTGCTGATAGCGATACGTGACTCCTTGACGTTTACGATCACGTTTCCGCCCATCTCAGATATCACGCTGACTGCACCGCCGACAACGAAACCCAGGTTCTCAAGATGTTGTTTGACTTCCGGTTTTCCGCCGATCTTTCTGATGATCGACTCCTCTCCCGGTTGTGCCAGATTAAGCGGCATCATATTATCCCCTCTTTGCTCCAGATTTGAGTTGCACGTGGCTAACTCTTAGTGTCCATATTATAGTTACCTCGCGCTAACTTGTCAAGCATTTTTGAAAACCCGCCTCATTTTCTTAATACAGTGTCTGCTAATAAGCAATTGACCTTGCAAGTAGCCGGATGTACAATTTTCCATAAGAAACTCTTTACAATGCACTTCTGATGGAGGTGGACTATGGCACTTATTCAGTTCAACCATTTATCTTTCTGCAAGAGGTCTCAGACCAATGTCACTCTGATCCTGCCCACCAGCGGTATGGATGATCTTCATGACGGCGAAATGTTCGAAACTAAGGGAATGATGTATCAGACTCTCTGGCTGCTCCATGGCGGCGGGGGAGACAATAGTGATTTTCTGAACTTCTCCAATATAGTCAGATATGCCAATGAGCACAAGATCGCGGTAGTCATGCCTGCAGGGACCAGATTCTACGATACCGACTATGAATATGTAACAGAAGAACTCCCGCGTGTGCTTCGCGCGATCTTCCCCTTAAGCGATAAGAAGGAAGACAACTTTATCGGTGGACTCTCCCACGGAGGTGACTGCGCCATGAAGGCCTGCTTCGAACATCCGGACAGATATGCCGCAGGATTGATCATGAGCGCTGCCGGAACCACCCACAAGGGTGATATCGACCAGGCTCAGCTCCTCTTCGATGTCTACGGATGCGCGGAGAAGATGCTGAAAGACCCTGACAATATCCCGATGATGATATTTGCCACAGGAAGCGGAGACCGCGGCATGCCATATTATGTACGCGTGATCGACACTCTGGAGGACATGGGATTCCCGGTAAACAGATATTATGTTAATGGTGACGGACACTCATGGGATTTCTGGGACAGCACCGTCAGGAAGGCACTGGATGAGATGCTGCCCATACGCGATGAACTGATCATGCCCGGAAAGGAGAACAGATAATGAACAACCAATTGTACTGCGGAGCTGCAAGGATAGATATCACGCCCGATGAATCCGAACTGGACGGTCTCTTCGGACTGATGGGAAGCAGATACGGTGGCATCATCGACCGTCTCAGCATGAGGACCATCTCCCTGGAATGCGGCGGAGAGAGGGCTCTGATAGTTGCATTTGACCTGGATAAGGCTCCGGAACCCATAGACTGGCTCCCTGAACTGGCCGCGCACACGAGTCTGGCTCAGGACAGGATAATGTATTTTTCCACACATACACACTCCGGACCACGGACCACATTCCGTCCGAATGAACGGGACACCGCTACTGCAGAGCAGCGCGCATGCATGAACAGATATGAGGCAGGCCTGAAGGAGAAGGTGTTCTCCTGTGTAGACAGTGCGATAAACAACATGAAGCCTGCCAGAGTCGGAACCGCCCTAGGCAAAAGCTATGTAAATACCAACAGAAACGCGAATTTCATCTATACAGACGAGGACGGCAACCGCTATCCCTTCATCAACGAGGGCATGAACTGGGGGGCTGAGGTGGACAGGACTCTGTTCACCATGAGATTTGAGGACTTAGACGGTGCGCCTATCGCTCTCTTCATCAACTATCCCATGCACTGCTGCCTGGAATTCCTGAACAATTATGCTCCGGGTTATACCGGTATCACAGGAGATATCGCCGGCAATATCAGCACGCATCTGGAAGAATACTTCCCGGGATGTGTGGCCATCTGGTCCAGCGGAGCCGCGGGAGATGTAGACCCTACTCTCTTTAATGTATTCATGTATCCGGACCCGAAGGATGGCCATGTAGTCAGGGAACCTATCCCCTATCTGGAGGTGTCTCTGATGCAGCTGCGTATGATAGTCGGCTGGCATCTGCAGGATATCAAGGAGACTCTCAGGAAGATCACTGATATGCAGGACTCTGTACGGATCGCATCCGCTGAAGGATGGTCCGAGACGCCCCGCCAGAATTCAGACAACCCTTATAGGATCCGTATGCAGACCCTTGAGCTGGGCGATACTGTACTGGTCGGAATAGGCGGAGAGCTGTACAACTCGATCGGAAGGCACCTAAAGGCTGTCTCTCCGGCAAAGCATACTGTCATCATCAATCACAACGCCAGCCTCCTGGGGGATGCAGGCTATATTCTGGACGATGACACTCTGGCCAGAGCTGCGCAGGACGCACCTGTTCCGCACGGTGTCCCGGGCGGTCAGTCCAAACCTGTACCCGGAACTATTCAGCCGAGTCTTGAAAAGCTCCTGCTCAGCATGATTGCAAAATAACTGTTGGAAATCTGTTCAGATGCGAGGCTACAGATCGTTAGCCTCCAAAAGAGCGGTATCATTTAATATACTGTCACACGGGCCGTCTGCCGCCAGGCGGCCTTTGTTTATGAGCAGCACTCTGCTGCAGGTGGCTCGTACCAGTTCCAGGTCGTGCGTTGCGATGACCAGAGTGATATCCTCCAGGCTGTTCAGGATGCTGATGAGCCTACGCCTGTTCTTAGGGTCCAGGGATGCGGACGGTTCATCCATCAGGAGTACTTCCGGTTCCATCATCAGGATGGTGGCAATGGCTGCCATCCTCTTTTCTCCTCCGGAGATCCTGTGGTTGTGGCGGTTTTTCAGATAAGATATATCCAGCCTTTCCAGTATCTCGTCCGCTTTCCGCTCGGCGTCTGCTCTGCTCATCCCATAGTTGACCGGTCCGAATATCATATCCTCCAGTACTGTAGGCATGAACATCTGGTTGTCAGAATCCTGCAGAACATATCCCGCGGTTTTTCGGACAGCAGCCAGATTGTCTTTATTTACAGGATAGTCTCCTACTTTCACCAGGCCATCGGTAAAAACCAGCCCCAGGACCGACTTCATGATGGTACTCTTACCGGCTCCGTTCGCACCTATGAGCGCAGTTTTCTCGCCCTTCCCGATATGAAATGAAAGGTCTTCCAGTGTCTTCTGCGATCCGGGATATGTAAATGAGACATGTTCAAAAGTGATCATCTGGTTACGAATCCTCCAAACAGAGCTGCGATATTGATAAACCTGGCCGTTACTATGATGCCTGCCAGTATAATGGCCACTGGCCATGAATAGACTGCATTTTTTCTTCCTGCCGCATAGTGGAATTCGCCTCCAAATCCTCTTAGCGCCATGCTGTCGTACAGTACGGACGACCTGTCCATACTGCGCAGGATGAGCTGTCCCAGAAACGACCCCCATGCGGATATGTGGATTCCTCTCTGTCCTGGCGCCCGAAGATGATATGCGTCGGTCATGATTGCAACTTCATCCAGCAGCACTGCTATATAGCGGTATGTCAGCAGGATCAGAGATGTCAGTATCTTCGGGAAATGGATCTGTCTGAGGCCCCTGCAGATATCCTCGATGGATGTTGTTGCTATCAGAAGGAATGATGCCAGCAGGCTGAAGATGCCTTTCATCATCAGTGTGATCATACTGACCACGCCTCCGCTGAATCCGATATTTCCCACATAGAATAGGATATGCGTATCCAGAAACGGATTGATGATACCCACTGCACATACAAGCGGCAGGACTATCCTCATCTTGTAAAATGCTGTGGCAAATGAAGTATACGATATCATATACCCCAGTATAGGGAACAGGACCATGACAAACAGTCCGGTGATATCATATTTGTTGAAAGAGACTGTGAAAGCGATATAGACGATGGTAAGCAGCAACTTAGGCAGCGGACTCATCCTGTGTACGGGTGAATCCGCTGCTGCCATATCATCTATCTGTCTTATTTCCGCTCCGGCTCTCTCAGCTTTGTTCATTCAATGCCTGTTTTCTGTGTTTTCTTCTGAAGAAACCTGCTGCCAGACACAACAGCGCTGCTACAGCTGCTACCATGATGCTGCCGACGATTCCTGAAACCGTGGTACCCGCAGGATTCTCACTGTCTCCCGAGAATGCGTAGTCCGGCAGGAACGATGTTTTGTCCTGTATG
>JAZUNG010000131.1:0-5649 GCA_045604025.1 Lachnospiraceae bacterium
CTCCTTGGGCAGGATCTCATCGTTCTGACCCGCAAAACGCCTGCGTGTGCAGTGGCGGCAGTACATGGAGCACTGATCTGTGGCCAGCATCAGCACTCTGTCAGGGTATCTGTGGGTCAGACCCTTGACCGGTGAGTCCGCATCCTCATGGAGGGGATCCACCAGGTCCGCGTCCGTATTATGCAGCTCATGTATGGTCGGTATAGCCTGTCTGCGGATAGGATCAAAAGGATCATTCAGATCGATCAGTGACAGATAATATGGTGTTACTGCCATACGCAGTACTCCCAGACACTGTCTGATACCATCTTCCTCCTCAGAGGTGATCTCTATATACTTTTTCAGTTCCTCTACTGTTTCTATACGATTGCGTACCTGCCATTTCCAGTCATTCCACTGCTCTTCAGATATATCTGCAAATAATCCGTTTCTTGTCTTCATGCTGGCCCCCTCATTTACACGTATTTTTTATCGAACAGGTCGCGGATCTTCTTGTTTTCCCGCAGCACATTCAGTGTGATCTCTGCATGGTCTTTGGCATAACCATTTCCTACAACCATCGTGATATCCTTGCCTACACCTTCAGCGCCCAGTGCTGCGCGTGTAAAACTGGTCGCCATTGAGAAGAAATAAACTGTGCCGCCTTCCCTTACCGGCAGGATGGCACTCATCTCACATGCTTCCACGTTCACGCAGCTGATAGACAGATCGTACTCTTGGCCGTTGTTGGCAGCCAGTGCTGCCTCCAGCACAGCTACAGGCTCTGTAGCGCTGGCAACGATGACTTTGTGATATACACCCAGCTTCATCAGGGCATCCACCTGCTTCGGGTTGCGGACCACACCGACAACATTGCCGTTCGGTCCTACCTTCTTCATGGCTTCATATCCGCAGAGTACTCCGGACTTGCCGTTCGCACCGAGGATGAGTACACTGTCTCCTTCCTTCGGCAGGCGACGCGCCTGTGCGGGAGCTCCTGCTACGTCCAGAGCTGCCAGTGCCAGAGCCTCTGACATGTCATCAGGCAGCTTGGCATACAGGCCACTCTCAAATAATACTGCCTGTCCGATGATATCCACTCTGTCTATATCCTTATGGACAGCGAGGATCCTGTCGATCTTCAGCGGTGTCAGTGACAGACTGACCAGTGAAGCGATCCTGTCTCCTACCTTCAGGTCCCTGTCCTTCAGATCGTCTCCTATATAGGCGACCCTGCCTATGAACATTCCGCCGGATCCTGTGACAGGATTCTGCTGCTTGCCGCGCTCTGCCACGATACCCATGATCATCTCGCCGATCTTCTGCTCATCTCCTCCGCATACCTCTTCGATCTGTGTAAATGACGCTGAATCGATGTTCAGGGCGGTCACGTCACAGATGATCTCGTTGGAGTAATGCTTGGTCATATCATTGTCGACCTTCCAGGCGGCCTGTGTCAGAACGCCCTTTGGCTCGATCACACGATGTGTTCCGTATTTGTTTCCTTTGATCTGCTCCATTTATATGTTCCCTCTTTTCATTTTAATCCCAGTATCTTTCTGGCTTCTTCAGGTGTGGCTATCTCTCTTCCCAGCTCCCTGGCCAGGCGTACTACCTTGGCCACCAGCTCTCCGTTGCTCAGGGCCAGAATGCCTTTTTCCAGATACAGGTTGTCTTCAAATCCTACCCGTACGTTTCCGCCCATCACTATGGCAGCTGCTGCCATGGTAAATGCGGAGCGTCCGATACCGGTAGCTGTCCATGTGCTTCCTTCCGGGATTCTGTTTACCAGCCAGACCAGATTGTCCACTGTGGCAGGTGTGCATCCGGGTACTCCCAGTACGAAATTGAACTGCATCGGTGCCCCGGGTACCTGTCCCTTGCGGGCCATGGTCAGTACCGTCTCCAGATGTCCCATCTCGAAGCATTCATATTCCGGCTTGATGTTGTTTTCCAGCATACGCTTACCGAACTCACGCATCATGGGCATGGTATTTTCAAAAACATCGTCCCCGAAATTGCAGGTACCGCAGTCCAGTGTGGCCATTTCCGGAAACAGTTCCGTAGGCTGCAGGCGCTCTGCTGCGCTCATACCTACAGCGCCTCCGGTTGATGGTATCAGTATCACATCAGGGATCACAGCCCTGATGGCATCTATGCATTCGCGGAAACGCTCCCTGTCCTGCGTGGGCGTGCCGTCATCCTCGCGTACATGCAGATGGACTATTGCAGCTCCCGCATCATATGCGCTCTTCGCTTCCCGTACTATCTCCTCAACCGTATATGGGACTGCGCTGTTCTGCTCTTTGGTCACTTCTGCTCCGCAGATAGCAGCGGTAATGATGAGTTTTTCCATTTACTGATTCCCCCGCTGTTTGTCTTTCGGAACTACGCATGTACCGCTGGCACGGCATACCACTATAGGCTCGTCCAGCACGTCACAGGCGGAATCATTAATATCCGGACGCGGTGCGATCACCTTGCGGGCTTCAAAGACCATCTTTCTGGATGTATTGCCTATGTGAACTATCTCTCCCTCTGCCTCAATAAAATCCCCGGCATATACCGGAGCCAGAAATTCCACATTGTCATAGGCACAAAACAGCCCCTCGTCTCCGTCGCTGCGGATCAGCAGTTCTGTGGCTACGTCCCCGAACAGATGGAGCATATGGGCGCCATCCACCAGATTTCCGCCGTAATGAGCATCTTCTGCACCCATACGGACACGTATTAATGATTTCATAAGTTTCCTCCCTCAAAAAAATAAACGCTACCCGGAATATTCCGGATAGCGCTTCATGATCTACATGACAGGAGCTGGCGCTGAGCCCGGCTCCCAGGGATGAGCTCAGGCAGGTCACATCCCTTCGGCAAAGCACCCCCTTCGCGTCCCCTCGGCATTGCCTGATGTCATAGAAGGAACGTTACCCTGAGCTTTGCGCCTCTATCGATATTTATTATAGCAAAAATGGGGAAAAATTCAAGGAGCTTTTCACCCGTTTCAGGAAAGTAGTTCCTCCGGAAGACCCAGCATGCGGCAGATAGCGATGGCATCTTTCGGACACTCTGTTCCGGGTTTAACCTCGACCAGTCCGTAGTCCATGGCATCCTCTATCCTGCGCAGTCCCTCGTCTGCATCTGTGCAGGGTTTCCAGGGCTCACTGCCGCCACGGTTCAGTCCCTTCACCTGGTAATGCCTGGCTGCTCCCTGCGCAGCTCCGTCATAATGAGTAGCCAGCAGAGTTACCGCATTTCTGTCTGCCAGATAGTCCACGCAACCTTTCACGATCCGTGCTCCCTCCCGGGCATTCGTTCCCCTGGCCAGCTCATCCATGACTATCAGCGACAGTCCGCCTTTTTCAAGATCATCCAGAGCCTCCTTCAGTCTGAGGATCTCCCCACCAAAGCTGGAAAGCCCCTGCGTGGCATTTGAGAAGTCCCGGTTGATCACCTCGATGCGGTCAAACAGAGGTATGTGCGCAGAACTTGCAAAAACAAAGCATCCTCTCAAGGCCAGGGCAGCATTCAGAAGAACCGTCTTCAGGGCTATGCTCTTTCCTCCCATGTTTGCACCGGTCAGGACTGTCACTCCTCTGGGCATACTGATCGTGATCGGTGTAAAGCACCTGCCCCTTTCTGCCAGCATATCTGCAACCTCCGGATGTACAGCCTCTTCGAGTGCCAGATCATCTCCGCCAATGACAGGCAAAGTGCCACCATACTGTCTGGCCAGCACTGCCTTGGCAATCCCCGCATCCAACCTGCCTGCAGCCCCTGCATTGGCCGCAAGAACAGGCAAAAACGGACGCAATTCATCGCTCATAGAAGCATAGATCTCCTTCAGGGCATCTTCCTCCCTGCGGGCTGCTTCCTGACGCTTCTTAAGCAGATTCGGTCGTTCTTCATCCGATGCTTCCCGCAGCTGTATCTCCAGCTCTCTCTTGCTCTTGCGGGCCTGGGCAAGTGCCTCAGTGCGCGTATCTTCGATATAGAATCCCGGTTTGTCTCCTCCTTCCGGATCCAGGATCATCAGCGCATCTTCTACCGGCTCGAAATGAGTCCCGGTCAGATGCTGATATGAAGGCAGAGCCTCAGCCAGTCGCTTCAGCTCCTGCATCCTGTGGCAGTACGAATACAACTCAAACAGTTCCACCTCGGTCAGAGTCTGTGTCAGACCATTTGCAAATGTACCTGACAGATCCTTCAGTTCGCTTAAAGAGTGTCTGATATCAGTCAGAGCTGGTTCATTATCTTCCAGTTCCTGCACAAGCAGTCTGACATTTTGCAGTTCTGCCGTGAGCGCATCTAAACTGCCTGGTCCGTAGAATCCCTCCGCATTCAGATACTTCCTGCCATAGGGACCGGCCGGCTCCAGCATATCGCGCACATATTTATATCCTATATCTTCTTTTTGTGTATAACTCAGCCTGATCATGTCTTAATCACCTGACATTATTAATCGTTTGCCTGTACATCCAGAACCGGAACACTTACTCTGGCCTGCATCTTCTCCAGGAACTCTATGCTGTCAAAATTCCAGCCACCTGCGGAGACACTGTTGACCGTAATGGCTGCCAGCCTGGTTCCGTTAATGACCGCAAAATGCATGCACCTGGCCCTGAGGGCCTCACATGTCTCACGCTTCAGCATCAGACAGCTGGCATCCTTTACGATCAGTGTCAGACCTTCCTTTTTGGAAGATCCCTGAAGCAGCGCGCGTGCCTGGCTCTCTGTAAACGCTCCGTCCAGTAGCAGTATCTCCTCCGGACCGGTCCGGAAATCACCGGACAGATCAGTTATCTGCCTCCCAGCACCATCTGGGCCAAAAAGCGTCAGTTTTCCCATGAATTCTCCGGGAGCCTCCATAACTGGCAGCTCCAACAGACCGGCCACATAAGCAGTTTCTTCAACTACATGGTTCAGGTCTCTGTCAAGCGAAGCTCCGGTTGAAAGTATGCAGACTCCGTCTGAAGCTCCTGCCAGAAGGCTCAGGCGGTTCAGAGCACCGTCGATCAATACAGGATCCGCACCAAAGCGGTCAAATTCAAGCCTCAGCTGCTTTATATGGTCCACGATGCCAGGCCCGGCCAGCTGTACAAAACCATCGCTTCTTGCGCGGAACAGTATTACTTCTCCCAGGCTGGTATACAGCCCAGTGGCTGACAAGATCTCCCTGGACACATCGCAGAGAGGAAGGAGCTGTTCAGCTGTCGCTGCCAGCATGCCCTTCAGCATATAGATAGAAGGTTTCTCTGTTCCCGTGACAATGTCACGTGCTTCTCCGTCCCTGCCGATACTTGTAAGCGCAGCCGAAGTTATTCCCGCCTCCCCCAGCTCACATATCAGGCGGTTGAGAGCCGTCGTCTTACCGGCATTTTTGCACATGCCCAATATGGCCACTACCGGTTCATCCGCTACCAGGTCTAACAGTCTCATTTCTGTCTCCAACAACTTATGCTCTATTTGTATTTTTATTATACCATAACCCACGGCGCAGCGGAATTATCTGCCACTGAAAAAGAGGCGCCTAAAGCGCCTCTTTGACATTATCCATGATAATGACGGTCAATTATTTCATTTGCTCTGGGCGAACAGCCACTCCATTACAGCTACGCAGTTGTAGGCATAGTCAAATGAAGCCATATGGACGCCTGCTCCTCCGCCGCCTCC
>JAZUNG010000132.1:0-3181 GCA_045604025.1 Lachnospiraceae bacterium
AAGGCAAGGAAGGCGGCGGATACTGCACAGAGCTGCCGGATTATAAGGTTCCGTTCATATTTGCCAACTTTAACGGCACCCAGGGAGACGTAGAGGTAGTTACCCATGAGGCCGGACATGCTTTTGAAGCATTTATGAATATAGAAAGAGTTCCCGTGACAACAGTATTCCCGAGCATGGAGTCTGCTGAGGTACATTCCATGTCCATGGAATTCATGGCGTGGCCCTGGACAGAGGAGTTTTTCGGCCCTGATTCACAGAAATACCGTTACAGTCATCTGGCTAGTGCTTTGAAGTTCATCCCATACGGAACCATGGTTGACCATTTCCAGCATGAGGTATATGCAAGACCCGAGATGACCCCGAAGGAAAGACATGCTGTCTGGAAAGAGCTCCTGGGTGTGTATATGCCATGGATGAAATTGGATGGAGATATCCCGTTCTACAGCGAGGGTGAAGGATGGCAGAGACAGTCACATATCTACGGATCTCCTTTCTATTATATAGATTACTGTCTGGCTCAGACTGTTTCACTGGAGTTCTGGGCAATGCAGGAGAAGGATATCAAAAACGCCTGGGAACATTATATGGCATATACCATGCAGGGCGGAAGCCGTGTATTTACGGAACTTCTTGCAAATGCAGGTCTGGAGAGCCCGTTCGATGAAGAGTGCCTGAAGAAGGTCAGCCAGGCTGCAAGTGACTGGCTGGATGCATTTGACCAGAGTCTGCTGGCATAGGATAAATGGCAGAACAGAAGAAAAAGCGGTCTTTCAGAAAAGAATACCTGAATGATTTTCAGAAGGGAATGAACGGTCAGTATTATTATACCGGATCGTTCGTGACCTATGATGCGAAAAGAGGGCAGTGGAACAGGGATATTCTGCTGCTGTGGCTCAGCTGCGCAGTTCCTGCCATATTTCTGATAGTGGTGGGGTGCCTGCCGAACTCCGGGCTGATAGGAGAGCCATTTGCCCTGGTACCTTATGCACTGGAACTCATCCCTCTGTTCGTTGTGATCTGGAAGATGGTCAGGATGACTTATGCGGGAATGAAGATGCGTACATATATCTTCAATTCCGCTGTGAAACAGGTGCCTGTTTTCGCTGTCATCGCAGCAGTTATAGCTGCAGTTGGGATCATTGGCATGGTCATCGCACTGGCCTTCAGATCGTTTTCAGGAGGCATTCATGTAGTCATTATGTATATCATTTCTCAGATCATATTGATAGGGGGAGGAGTACTGATCAGGGCAGTCAGCAAGAAAATGCCCTGGAAGAATGATGATAATAGTTAAATGTCACTAAAATAGCTTGCTAAAATTGTTGCTTATTTATTGACATCTGCAAAAAAAAGCAATAAAATTATGGAGTTAATATTTAATGGGCCTTTTTATGATTTCAGCCCATTCGATTAATAGGAGGAAAATGAAATGAAAAAATCAGCAAAATTGCTGGCACTGGTGATGTCACTGGTGATGGCTGTAGGCATGATCCTTACTGCCTGCGGTTCCGGCAACAGCGGAAACAGCACACCGTTGGTCGTTGGTTATTCACCTTTCAGCAGCAAGTTCTCTCCGTTCTTTGCAGAGACTGCCTATGACCAGGATGTATCTTCCATGACACAGCTGGCACTTCTTTCAAGTGACCGTATGGGAGCTATCATCTACAATGGTATTGAAGGCGAGACCATTAACTACAATGGAACAGACTACACCTATCATGGTCCTGCAGATCTGGTTGTTACAGAGAATGCAGACGGCACAGTTTACTATGATTTCACTCTTAAGGATGGTATCAAGTTCTCTGACGGCCAGCCCGTGACCATTGATGACGTAATCTTCTCCATGTACGTACGTTGCGACCCGACTTATGACGGATCAGCAACACTGTTCTCACAGCCTATCGAAGGTATGGCTGAGTACCGTTCAGGTATGGACACTCTGTTCAACCTGATCACAGCTGCAGGCCGTGACAACAAGGATTTCTCACAGTGGTCAGAAGATCAGCAGAAGGCTCTCTGGGAAGGTCTTGACAAGGCAGGCGAAGCTTTCGCACAGGAGATCCTTGACTATGTAGTAGCTGAAGGTTATGCAAAAGAAGAAGATTCTGTTGCTGACAAGGCTGCTATGTGGGGATTTGAGGTTGACAAAGATGGTACAGCCGCAGATTTCTTCAAGGTAATGGAAGAATCTTATGAAGGCGACTATGCTTCCCTTAGCTCAACAGAGTCAGCTGGATCATCACTGTTCGATCTGATGGAGAACTATTCTGACTTTACTATCGGTATTGAGACTGGCGCTTCAGCTCCCAATATCTCCGGTATCCAGAAGACTGGCGACAACACCCTGCGTATCGTAGCTACTCAGGTTGATGCTACCATGATCTATCAGCTGGGCATTGAGATCTCACCTCTTCACTACTATGGTGACAAGAATCAGTACGATTATGATAACAACAAGTTCGGATTCCCTAAGGGAGATCTGAGCCTTATCCGTGAGAAGACTACTCAGCCTATGGGCGCTGGCAAGTACAAATTCATCAAGTTCGAAGACGGCGTTGTTAATTTCGAAGCTAACCCGAACTATTATGAAGGCGCACCTAAGACCAAGTACATCAACTTCCGTGAGACTCAGGATACTGATAAGCTGAACGGCGTTAAGACAGGAACTATCGATATCACAGATCCTTCCTTCAGCTCTGACACAGTTGCAGCCATCCAGGAAGCTAACAGCAACGGAGATATCACAGGTGATGTTATCACTACTGATACAGTTGACAACCTTGGATATGGTTACATCGGAATCAACTCACACAACGTATCTGTTGGCGGCGATCCCGGTTCAGACGCATCCAAGAACCTGAGAAAAGCATTCGCTACTATCTTCTCAGTATATCGTGACGTTGCTATCGACTCTTACTATGGTGAGAGAGCATCCGTTATCAACTATCCTATTTCCAACACCTCTTGGGCTGCTCCTCAGCCTACAGATGATGGATATGCTCTGGCATTCAGCAAGGATGCAGAAGGCAAGGATATCTACACATCAGATATGGATGCAGATGCCAAGTACGCAGCAGCCAAGGAAGCAGCTCTTGGATTCTTCGAGGCAGCTGGCTACACAGTATCTGGCGGCAAGGTTACCAAGGCTCCCCATGGAGCAAAGATGGAATATGAGGCT
>JAZUNG010000133.1:0-4997 GCA_045604025.1 Lachnospiraceae bacterium
CCTGTTGTAGGAATCCTTGGCATCGCTTAATGATACGGTCTGCCATCTGTCTGTCAGCATATTCTGGTCCAGTGCCACTATGGCGAATACTCCGTCGCTCCTCTGGTCCACCCAGGTAGGAAGGATGTACACGTCCTTCAGTCTCATCTTGCCATTGTTGAACTTTTCATATGTAATAGAGATGGTCAGTCCGTCCTCGGTATATCCACGGGGCTCCTCGGGAACCATGATCTCCTTTCTCTGGCTGGAGATCGCATTTCCCATTGAGTACAGGCAGAATGTCGCATGTCCATTGGCACTGTTCAGTATCTGTGTCTGCTGGATCACGTGAGGATGGCCTCCTATGATCACATCAACACCCAGATCGCACATTGACTGCGCTATGTACATCTGCGCATCATCGGGATTGTCCTGGTATTCATTGCCCCAGTGCATGAAGAAGACAGTCACATCACATTTTTCAGACTTCATGGTCTCCAGATCCGCTGCGATCGAAGTCAGCAGGCCGTCCAGGTTTGAATAAGTAAAGCTGTTGATCAGGTCCACGGCAGTATCGCTCATGGTGATACCGTTCAGAGACTTGTGATCATCCGGATTCTGCCTGGTGTCATATGTATAGCATGCAAATCCGAATCGGATGTTATTGATATCCTTGATCAGAACATATGAATCATTAGTGCTCTGACGTGTTCCGACGTAGTCAAGACCGGCCTGTTTGATCACGTCCTGGGTTCTGAGCATGCCGTATTCGCCGGCATCATAAGCATGGTTATTGGCAGTCAGGAACATATCCACTCCTGCCGCTGCCAGATCCAGCACTATGTCATCCGGAGCGTTGAATGACGGATAACCCCTGTAATCGCCTGACTCCTCACCGCCGCATGGTACCTCCAGGTTGGCAATCATATAGTCATATGATCCCCAGTATCCTGCAACCCCTGCAAATGACTCTGTAAAATCAAAGCCGCCTTCAGCACGGGCTCCGTTCAGTACGGAATCATGTGTCAGTATATCACCGGTAGCCGCGATAGTAGCAGTGCTGGCAACAGCAGGTGAAGGGGGACCGGGTTTGTATACAACAGCCTCTTCCTTCTGGCCTCCCCAGTATTTACCTGCTATGATCACTACTCCTGCGATGATAGCCGCGATCAGCAGGACTGTGAAGCACAGCCTGATGATGGCTTTGATCTTCCTGCGCTTTCTGAGATATGCTTTGGTCTTTCTCTGAGTCATCTGTCTTTCCTTTATTGCTTACTTTTTATTTTTAAACACCCATTTGCGCTGGATACCGTAACTGAATATGAACAACAGGGCATCAACCACGCATTTGATCAGGACATTTTTGAATCCCGTAACATGAAATACTCCGTTTGTCAGCAGGTCTACCAGGACGAATGACAGTATCATCTGAACTACTGCCAGTGCGAAATACCTTGCTGCCGTCTGACCGACATTATCAACATTCTTGAATACCACCTTGCGGTTGATGATGAAGTTGACCGCGGATGATATGACTCTGGATGCGAGAGTTGCTATCAGCACTGCTGCAATGTTCAGGTTCCAGGTATGGTTCAGCAGCGCCACAGCCAGCGAATACGAATTGGCTATCGAGGCCTGCAGCTTCCATACGCTGCCCAGTATGGCCAGTACAGCCCAGTACACGCCTATGTCTACGACCCACGACGACAGCGAACTGGCTATGAACTTGATGAAATACCTCAGGACGACCGCATATATCCGGGCGGAGTCCTTGACGGTATTGAAATGCGAAGTGGCATTATCATCAATATATATAGTCTCTATAGGCACCTCGATATAAGGTATCTTCTGATTTACCAGAGCTATGAGCATATTGGTCTCATACTCATATCTGTCACCATCCAGTACGGAAAATGCCCTGAAGTGTGCCGCGGGGATCACCCTGAGGCCTGTCTGTGTATCGTTCAGTTTGACGCCGACAGCGTATCTGTATACATATTTGGAGATGGTATTACCTGCTCTGGATCTGGCCGGAACGTTGGACTTCGAAAAATCCCTGCCTCCTATGATCACCGAGTCAGGATGCTCTTCAAATGCTGCCAGACAGTTGCCTATGCTGCCCACATCGTGCTGCCCGTCACCGTCTACGGTAACAGCGCAGTCGATATCCTGCCTGTGGTCCGCCAGATATGCAAATGCAGTCTTGAGTCCCGCTCCTTTGCCACGGTTGACCTCATGGGTCAGCACAGTCACCTGACTGTGGCTGTCAGCTTCTTCAAAATACTTAAGAGTCTCCTCTTTGCTTCCGTCATTGACGATTATGATGTCATCGAAGCCAGCCCCTATGAGACTGTCCACGAAATCTGTCATTTTGGAGTCCGGATTGAGTACCGGCATTATGATCGCAACTTTTTTCACTATGTATTACTTAACCTTGATCTCTTTTACTCTGGAGGATCTGCCTGACGGCGTATTCCCCGTATTGCTCTGCGGTCTGCTCCTGGGCGCTGAAGGTTCGATACCTCTGGACTGCTGTGTCCTCTGCTGGGCTCTTCGCTGCTCTGCCTGACGTCTCCTGCGCGCTTCTTCCTGTTTCTTTCTTTTCTTTGAAGCTGCGACGTTCAGCACAATGATCAGTATGATGATAATACCCAGTATCACTGCCAGGACGATCAGTATCTTCAGGATCAGCTTGTCTGTTTTCAGCTGTTTGCTGTCAGGAGTCCGTGAGTCACCTCCGGGTGCTGCTTTGCTCTCTGTCTCATCTTCAGGTTCATCCGTGGTCTCAGCCTGTGCTGCCTCAGCTTCCTGCTGGTCATATGAAACGATGTTTTCCATCATGTCATTTCCGGTATCTGCCCCAACCAGTGTACGGTACAGACCGAAGTCCGTAATGGGACTGTATGAATATCCATCAGGGGCGGGAACCGCGTCATCTATACCGTCACTGACGTGGAACCACATCCACTGCTGGGACTGATGCTCCAGATATGCCTCCTGGGCGATCTCCAGAGCGGTCTTCCCTCCGAAATGTGACAGCGGAGTGCGGACGTCCAGCTTGATCGGATTGTCTGCATACAGATGATAGTATGTCTTCGGAACATCCCAGGTGCCATACTTGTCGGCAGAATCCTTATACTGAGATGCATCGGCGCTTACCTTTAGCGCATCTGCGATCGCTGCCGCGACCAGACGGTGCTGCCCATGGCCATACTCTCCGTCGAAGTCCTGACTGACCACTACCTGCGGCTTGAAACGCCTGATTGTCCTCACCATGTATCCTACGACCTCGTCATAGTCTACCTGGGTCTTGGCTGTGGCCAGATCCTCCGAATACTCGTCCATATATTCACCGAGCTGCGGATAGTGGGTGATACCAATTTTCCACAGACCGTTCAGCAGCTCATGTCTTCTGTATATCTCTGTCAGCGAAAAATCGCAGTAGTATGCCAGCTGAACGCGGTATTTTTCTTCATTTACAGTAGTAGCAATAGCTCCGCCAAGGAACAGAATCTCATCATCCGAATGTGTTGATATGACCAGCATGTCCGCACGGTCGTAGGAATCCTGCCACTTCTGCACCCACGTGGGAGTGCTGCCTGAAAAAGCGTACAGGTCGGCGATATATGTCCTGTCCTTCTTGATAGTGATCTTAACTTCGCTGCTGCTATTCGGGAGCTCCACAAACTCATGCAGATAGTTATGAGTTCCGAATGTATAGTCAGATCCGTCAACAGTCAGCGTCCACTCACCCGGCTCTGTATCCCATACAATGTAGAGAGAGTCCATGGGTGTGTCGCTCTTAACGGTCAGATATGCATCTGCTTTGTAGTAATCAGAAGTCCTGTAATTATCGTCCAGCATGAAGTCAGTGGCATAGCCGTCTGACCCGGTTACATTTATCTTCAATTCATCAGCTGACGCTATGACTGCAAATGTGCAGACAAGTGCAAATGTCAGACTGATGATCAAAAGTATTCTCTTCAACATGTTCCAATCCTTAAATCAGTTTAGTGACCCGAATTCCTCCGGTGTATTATAGTTTGCGAAAGCCCTGTCAAAGTCCAGATCGGCTGCCGCCTGTATGCCGCTCTTCAGTTCACTGTCAGTTACGACCGTGATATCATCCTTCTCGAATGCGCGGCGCATCTTCAGCAGTCCAGCATCCATGCAGCGGCAGATATCCGGATAACCGCTCCTGTCATAAGCAGCTATGAGAGGCTCGGATCTGCGGTCCGCAATCTTCAGGAAGCAGGCCTTCTTCGTACATCTGTCATACAGTGCATCCAGCACTTTCATATCCGCAAACGGCACGTCTACGGATATGATGGAGAACCGGCTGACATCCGTGCTTTCAAATACAGACCGGATAGCTCCCATAGGGCCTACACCGGGATATATATCCAGCACAAATTCCGGATACACATTATTCAGACGATCTGCTCCAGCAAACAAAGGAAGCCCTGCTATCCTGTCAGCATGCTCCTTCGTATCTGTCGAAATAATGATCCGGTCAAAGCAAACAAGCGCATTAAAAAAAATGCGTTCAATAAAAGTCATTCCATTAAGTTCCAGCAGGACTTTGTCACGTCCCATGCGGCTGCTTTTCCCGCCTGCAAGAATGACCAGATTTTTCATATGCAAAGTATAACACAAGGTTGACAAAAAGCAAAGGAGGGAATAATATTTGGCTAGAGGCTCCCGGTTCCGGGGAGTTGGATTTTATACGTATAATTACATATTAAATTACATTTTGAGGAGGTATTTTATGGCAAAGTGGGTTTGTAAAGTATGTGGATACATTCATGAGGGAGACAGCGCACCCGCTGAGTGCCCTGTATGCCATGTAGGTGCTGACAAGTTTGAGGAAGTTAAGGAAGATGCTGTATATGCAGCAGAGCATGTTCTGGGCATCGCTCAGGATCCTGAAGTTCCTGAAGATATCAAGGCTGACCTTCGCTCATGCTTCGAAGGCGAGTGCAGTGAAGTAGGTATGTATCTGGCTATGGCAAGAGTTG
>JAZUNG010000134.1:0-2048 GCA_045604025.1 Lachnospiraceae bacterium
GGAGAAGATCGACAAAGGCGAGACCGGTGTAAATGCCGGAAAGGGCTTCTACGATTACAGAAAGTGATCTGATAAGATCTGTCACAAACATCAAAACACCCTGGCAGGAAACTGTCAGGGTGTTTGTATTTCTATTTCATCCGGATACTGATCTCGCCCGAAGACAGGCATTCACTGCTCCCGTCCGGATATCTGACGATCAGATGACACTCATCATCAATCTCTATGGCTACAGCAGGCCGTGGGCCATCAGCCTTCAGAACATTTATGTCTCTGCCTATGACCATACTGCGTCTTTTATATTCGTCAACATATGACCTGCCGCTGTCATGATAATATGACATGAAATGTCTGATCACTCCCGCTGCAATGCGGTTTCTGGCGTCATTATATCTGCCTGTCAGTACGGCGCCTGCAATGTCCCGTATGGACTCGTCAAATCCATTTTCAGGCGCATAAACATTTATACCTATACCCACAATGATGTATTCGAGTTCTCCCGTTTCCGGGCCAAATGAAGCCTCTGTAAGGATCCCGCAGACCTTTCTGCCATTCATAAATACATCATTGACCCATTTGATCTCAGCCTTATGGTCCGATATATCTTCTATGGCCTCACATACGGAAACAGCTGCCATCGTTGTGATATGAACAGCTTTTTCAGGAGGCATGTCTCCGGGCCGCAGCAGTATACTCATATATACTCCGCTTCCTGCAGGAGAAGAAAAGCTCTTTCCCCTTCTGCCCTTTCCTGCACTCTGAGATCCGGCTACGGCAACACTTCCCTCTGGCGCGCCCTCGATGGCCTTCTGAGTCAGATAAGTATTTGTGGATCCGATCTCGGAAAACACTTCAATATCCACCTGTTCTGTCAGCTCTCCCAGATATCTGCAGATCCCGGCAGCAGATAACACGTCAGTATCCTCTTTCAGACGATATCCTCTGTTCCTGACCGCATCTATTTCATATCCGTCATTTTTGAGACCTGTCACGGCCTTCCATACAGCTGTCCTGGAGATACCGATCTCCTCTGCGACCATTTCTCCTGACAGATATATCCCTCTGTTGTTTTCAAGCAGCTGAAGCAGCCGCTCTCTGGTCGTCTCTGCCATATGTCAGATCAGTTCCTCAACTCTCTTCAGAAATGCGTCTACATCCTCTTCAGTTGATCCCCAACCACATACCAGACGTACCGGTATCATACCATCTTGTTCAGGAGCCCATCTGTAGAAGAAAAAGTCTTTTTCCAGCTCTTTTACGACACGTGATGGTAGTATCGGGAATACCTGATTGGTAGGTGAATCGCCGGCAAATGCTACTCCCATATCCGCTAGTCCGTCCCTGAGTCTGTCAGCCAGACGGTTTGAATGCGCAGCTATCTCAAAGTATATGCTGTTTTCTCCGCCTTCCAGCAGTGCCTCAAACTGAACGCCGATCAGCCTTCCCTTGGCCAGCATACCTCCCTGTCTTTTGATCATCCAGCGGAAATGATCGTTCATCGCAGGGTTATTGATGACCAGTGCTTCTCCGAAGAGTGCGCCGTTCTTGGTCCCTCCAATATAGAAAGCATCGCAGAGAGATGCCAGTTCCTGTATGGAAAGGTCATTTTCTCTGGAAGTCAGCGCGCATCCCAGTCTTGCTCCGTCTACATACAGCAGCAGACCATTTTCTCTGCATTTTTCTGATATGGCTGTCATCTCAGCCCTGCTGTAAATGCTTCCAATCTCAGTAGGCTGTGACAGATATACCATTCCGGGCTTGGGAGTATGCTCATCTTCATACTCGGCGCATACCTTATCAATGAGATCCGGAGTCAGCTTGCCGTTTAAGCCGTCTGCAACGGCTACTCTGTGGCCAGTCGCCTCTATAGCACCGGTTTCATGGAAATAAATATGACCGGTCCTGGCAGCTATGACCGTTTCATATGGTCTCAGAGATGATGCGATAACGGTAATATTGCATGGTGTCCCTCCGACCATCATATGAACTGCGCTGTCTTTTCTGCCTGTGAGATCACGAACAAGCCCGGCAGCTCTCTCACAGTGTAC
>JAZUNG010000135.1:0-2281 GCA_045604025.1 Lachnospiraceae bacterium
TCTGGTGGTAAGAGGCGCAGGGTCTGGTCTTGCGGGCGGTTCAAACTGCAAATACGGCGGTGTCATGCTCTCAGTCATGCGCATGAATAAGATATTCCCGGTCGACCATAAAAATCAGACCATCACCTGTCAGCCCGGAGCACTGCTTCTGGATGTGCAGGCAGCAGCCAGCGCGGAGGGACTGTTCTATCCTCCGGATCCGGGAGAAAAAACAGCTACCATTGGCGGGAATGTCATAACCAATGCCGGTGGTATGAAAGCAGTCCGCTATGGCCTGACCAGGGATTTCGTGCGCTGTATAGAAGCGGTCTTGCCTGATGGGAGTATCGAAAGATTTTCATCGAATGTGGTTAAGAATACTACCGGATACGATATCAAGGATCTGATCATAGGATCTGAAGGAACTCTGTGTATCCTGACAGAAGTTACACTGAAACTGCTCCCGGCGCCGAAGTACAGCTGTACACTGGTCATGCCGTTCAACTCACTCGAAGAATGTGCTGATATGGTCCCGAAGGTTTTGGAACTGCCTTTTGTTCCGACTGCCATAGAATTCCTGGAGAGGGAGCTTATAGAGATCGTAGAGCGAAATCTGCATAAACCGTTTCCTGTTTCTTCAGGTGAGGCAGTGCTGATAGTCATGTACGATGCATCCAGCCGGCAGGAACTGGACAGTGCAGTTGAAGCAACTGCAGAGGAAGCTCTTGCAAATGGTGCGATAGACTGCGCCATTGCAGATACTCCTGAGCGTGCCGCTTCTGTATGGGAGGTTCGCGGAGGGATACTGGAAGGTATGAAAGCAGATTCCATCTCTCAGGAAGAATGTGACGTAGTTGTGCCGCGTTCCGCCATAGCAGAGTATGTTAAGGCAGCCAAACGCATTGCCAGGTCATACGGCCTGCGGGTTGAACCATGTGGTCACTGCGGTGACGGAAATATCCATACTGAGCTTCTGCGAGGTGATGATATGACAGATGAAGAGTGGGAAAGCGCGACCCATGGCTGCCTTTCAGAGCTTTATGCGCTGTCAAAGGAGCTGGGCGGTCAGCTGTCGGGTGAGCACGGTATAGGAAATGGTCGTATAGAATTTCTTAAAGATTTTGTCGGAGACAGAATGATAGATCTGTATAAATCCATCAAGCTGGCATTCGACCCCAATCTGGTACTGAATCCGGGCAAGATCATAGAATTCCACTAGAAGGAGACAGGGAAGAGACAGGGGACGGTTCTCTGTCTCTTTTTTATGCCGATAATGTATTGCTAAAATACATATAAGCGTTTAATATGAAGTCAGCTGAAGCTGCACTGACAGTTAAATATTGGAGGTATCATTATGAACAGTTTTCCACATTTATTTCAGCCGCTTAAAGTTAATAACAGATATACGTACAAGAACCGCATTGAGAGTGCGCCGATGGCATTTGGCCTGATTGCATGTGACCCTCATGCGGACCAGTCTTTCCGTAAACTGGAAAGCATCGCCAGAGGCGGAGATGCCTGCGTGGCAGTAGGAGAGATCGATGTCAACTTCAAGGATGCATGCCGTATTCCTCTTCCGCCTGTCGATTTTACAGACACTGAAGGTTATGCATGCCAGAGGGTAGGTGAGTATGCGCGCCGCATCCACAAGCATGGAGCTATAGCTATCTGTGAGCTCTGTCATCCCGGCAGGGAAAAGTTCCCGTTCGGACCTGATGAAGAAGCGATAGGTCCCAATGATGAGATCAATCCTCTGACAGGTGTTCATGTACGTGCTATGAACGAGGATGATATGAAGAGAATTGCAAATGATTTCGTGATCGGATGCAGATTCCTTCAGGCAGCAGGTTATGATGGCACGATCATCCATGGTGGACACGGCTTCCTGTTCACACAGTTCTTAAGCCCTCTGCTGAATAAGCGTACAGATGAATATGGCGGATCGCTCGAGAACCGTGCAAAGTTCCCGATCATGATCCTCAAGGCAATGCGTGATGCCATGGGTCCGGATTTCATCATAGAATTCCGTGTTAGTGCTGAAGACACATATGACGGAGGAATCACACCTGAGGAGACCGGTCAGTTTGCGCATATGCTGGAAGGCATTGTTGACCTGTTCCAGGTTTCGACCGGAATCTACTATGATGCAATAGTGACACACCAGTTTTCATCAATGTATGTACCACACGGCTGCAATGCGGATCTTTCGAAGATCGTAAAGCAGTATACCAGCATTCCTGTAGGTGTTGTGGGTGGTATCAATTCACCTGAGCAGATGGAAGAGATCATCGCTGAAGGCAAA
>JAZUNG010000136.1:0-1933 GCA_045604025.1 Lachnospiraceae bacterium
GAGAGTCGGTTTGGGGTCAAGATAGTCATCAACGAAGACTATTACAAATTCAACAACACTTCCACATTGATCAGAGTTGCGGACAGGCTTTCCAATACGTATATCTGCTCCAGTGACAACTACTTCGTGGATAATGTTTTCGAGCCGTATGTTTACAGGGCTTACTACTCAGCTGTCTATAGCGAGGGCAGAACAGAGGAATACTGTATGTTCTGTGATCGAAAGGACCTGATAACGAAGGTGACTGTGGGCGGCAGCGATGCCTGGTACATGCTCGGACATGTGTATTTTGACCGTGCGTTCAGCGAGAAGTTTGTTCAGATACTCACAGAAGAATATGCATATCTGGAGACCCGTGAGCATCTCTGGGAATCTCTGTATATGAAACATACTTCCGAGCTGAAGATGTATATACGCAGATATGACGGTGACAGGGTCAAGGAGTTTGATTCACTGGATGAGCTCAGAGAATTCGATCCGGAATATATCAACAATGCGGACTCTCGGATCCTGAAAAATATCTGCAGAGTCCTGAACTGCGAGATCAGGGATATTGTGAATATCGAGGCGATCAAGGCCGGGCTGACCAATACATCGTTCAAGTTCACACTGCGCGGAGAAGATTATGTGTACCGCCATCCGGGCAAGGGAACGGAGCAGTATATCAACAGGAAGAGTGAAGCATTCTCTATGAAGATTGCGTCTGACCTGGGGCTGGATAATACATTTATCTACATGGACGGTGATGAAGGCTGGAAGATATCCAGGTATATCCGAGATGTCAGGGAACTGGATTATCATAACCCTGAGCAGGTCACTCAGGCTATTGAGATCATGAAGAGACTCCACGGAGAAAATATCACCGCGCCATATGATTTCGATATATGGAGCCGGGTACAGGATTTCACCGGGTTGTTGAAGGCCGCAGGCAAAACCGATTTTGAAGGCGCCAGAGAGCTCTCGGAGCTGATGGGACGGGTTCACGAGGAGATAATAGCGGATGGATATGCCAGAAAATGCCTCTGCCATAACGATTGCTACAGCCCCAATTTCCTCCTTGATAAGGATGATCATATGTATCTGATCGACTGGGAGTATTCGGGAGGAGACGACCCTGCCAGCGATATGGGAACATTCATCTGCTGCTCTGACTATACATATGATGAGGCGGTAAAGGTGATCAGACAGTATCTGGGCGACTCTGCAGAGCCGGGACTGCTGAGACACTATATTGGTTATGTGGCGATCGCGTCATATTACTGGTTCGTGTGGGCGCTGTTTCAGGAAATGCGCGGCAATCACGTGGGAGAGTGGCTGTACCTGTGGAACAGGAACAGCAGGATATATGGAGAGATCACACTGGAAATGTTTGATCTGGAAAAACAGGAGAAATAAAAATGGCAAAGGATAACATGAACATCGAACAGATGATCTATGATGAGACCGAAAAACGTCTCGCGATCATGGAAAGTCCTGACTATGAATTCCCGGCAAAGTCCGGAAAGGCTGATTATATAGCTGTGGGGATCTGCGTAGTCTGCAGTATAGTTCTGATCGTGTTGTGCATAGCGGGGGTGATAATCTGATGGCAAGAGGAAGTCATGCGGATTATATCCGCCAGGAAACAATTACGGGCGTAGTACCCATGCTGACAGGCGAGAGACAGTACTCATTCTGGGATCTCTTCCTTTCGACCAGTGGATTTGCCATCGCGACATGGTGCTATACGCAGGGAGCATATGTGGCAGAATATCTATCCTTCAAACAGATGCTGATCAACATATTCTGTTTCAATATCATTTTTGTGTTCATCGAGTGTCTGCCGGTATTCTTTGCGGTCCGCTACGGCATAGACCTGTGGGTGTGGCTGAGATCCGTACTGGGTATCAAGGGCGTTGCCATATTGGCTACGGTAATATCGCTGGCGAACTTC
>JAZUNG010000137.1:0-7202 GCA_045604025.1 Lachnospiraceae bacterium
AGACGATATAATGACAAACATATATGAGAATGCAATACTAACAACGAAAGAGAAGCACGTTTGAAGTGGCAGTAAAGAAGATCATTACTGCATTAAGCAATTAAAACATAAACGTAAACGTGCTTCTCTTTTACATGTTCATTCTATTTCGCGCCTTTCATTTGAATTATCTGTCTTGATCTGTACTTTCACTGGCTTTCAAACACATGATATAATGGATCTCAACACATCGGGATTTATGAGGTGAACAAACATGGAGATGGAATGGATTGATGGTTTTGAAATCAAAGCTGTTACCGAAAATGGAGTTATTTTGATATCTGCAAACAGAGAGGGACTACTCTCGCTTGCAAAACAGCTTAATGCGCTTGCGGATGGAGTCGTAGGAGACCATATCCATTATGATGAGTATAATTCGCTTGCAGCGGGCTCGGCAGAACTGATCATTGAAAGGAGGAGCAAATGAAAAGATTAGTGGTTTACTATACATTATCGGGGAATACTGAAATAGCTGCAAATATAATAGCAGAAAAGCTCGGAGCAGATATACTTAAGCTTGAAACGGTGAAGTCTATGCCGAAAAGCTTTGCCGCTCAGATCATAGTGGGCGGCGGGCAGGTTGCAATGAAACATATCCCGAAGCTCAAACCTCTAAACCTGGACATAAACGATTATGATGAGATCATCCTTGGTTCACCAATATGGAACAGCAAGGGAGTGCCTGCAATAAGTGCTTTTCTGAAAGATGTAAACGCAGCAAGAAAAGTCACATCTCTGTTTTTCCTGAGTGGTGGTGGCGAGATACAGAAAGGTCTTGATGCTATCACGAAAAAACTGCCGAACCTGAAGAATACGGTATCGTTGCTTGATAAAAAGCATGAAAACAGTAATCTGAATGATACAAAGATTGAGGATTTCGTTGAAGCGATAAATGCTTAGATCGGAGTTTGTGGAGGCAGCAAAAACGGAACGAACAGAAATGATCAATGAGTTTTACGGACAGAACAGTCCTGTTTATCCTAAGGAATAGAGGATATAAAGGTGTTTCATATGGACATTGGGGGCAGACATCGAGAAGCCCTTCGAAGCGATCCCCATTGGACCGGAAAATGGGATCATGTTCTACAGTGGAGTTCAGTATATCATTATGGGTTCAGCTGATGATTTCAAGGAAACATCAGTCGGAGACGTACAAATCATTATCACTGATTCACATCCAATGACTGATATAGAAGATGATCATTTTGTAATAGAGGTTTCACCGATATTTTTAAAATGGAACGATGATCGATAATTCAAGTTTATAGTTCAACCCCGGTATACCCTATGGCATGCCCATACCATTTTTTCTTAAGGAAGAACTCCAGTGTATCTTTGTAGGACAGTTTGTAATTGGGAAGCAGGACGATAACATTATTGACATCGTATCTTCTGAAATGCTTCTTCCTGATAAAATAATCCACCTGTTTTTCAGAAATAAAGTGAACATACAATTCTACATATTCAAAATCGGATCTGTCACTGCCCATAACTTCAACAGCAATAACGGACTTTTTCTTCTGGTTCATATATTCCAGAAGTTCATCTGTAATAGTTATATCCATAAGTCCTCCACTTATATTAATGCATTATTATTATAAACGAATAATCCCGCGCAGGAAAGGGTTTTCAATAATGGCCTTTCTTATTTCCTGCTTGTGAAAAGATTATGAGAAACCAGCTGAAAACTTGCTGATATTAGTGTAGATTTATGAATCTAAATGCTGTATATTATAATTAAGATTGTACTAAAATAAATGCAATTTGAAAGGAGTAACGTAACATGAAAGGTTGGGAATTTACAGGAACACATCAGCCACTGAAGATCGTGGAAAAACCGGATCCGACTGCAAAACCCGGATATGTAGTACTGAAGACACTGGCTGGGGGGCTATGCCATTCAGACGTAAGCGCACTTGATATCGAATCCTGGATGGGCAGCTTCAATGTTCCGGTCATCATGGGACATGAAGTATGCGGTGAGATCGTAGAAATCGGTGAAGGCGTAGAGGGATACGAGATCGGTGATATCGTTGCAGTATGCCCGTTATATGCAAAAGATGGAACAACTCCGGGTTATACACGTGATGGTGGATATGGAACTATGACAACCGCGCCTGTAGAGCAGCTGGTCAAGGTGCCTGCAGGACTTGCACCTGCCAAGGCAGCAGCTGCAACAGATGCCGGCGCTACTTCCTATCACGCCGTATGCACTGTGGGCGGTGTAGGACCCGGTATGAAGGTCGGTATCATCGGAGTCGGCGGACTGGGACAGTTTGCAGTACGTATTGCTGTTCTTAAGGGAGCTGAAGTATATGTTGCCACAAGAAAGCCTTCAGCTCAGGAACGTGCTCTCAGTCTCGGCGCAACAGCTGTTAAGCCTAGTATTACAGATTTTGCTGATGAGAACCTGGATGTGATCATCGACTTCGCGGGAGCAGGAAAGACCACTGCTGATGCTCTTAACACTGTAAAACAGTACGGCAAGGTAGTTCTGGTCGGAATGGCCAGCGACAAGTCTGAGATCTATACATACTCCATGATCTTCAAGGAGCTGACATTTATGGGATCACAGGGAAGCACCACAGAAGACCTTCGTGGCTGTCTGGAACTGCTCGCCAGCGGTGAACTGGATCCGAAGATCAATATCTGCTCATTCGATGAGATCGGAGAAGGCATAGAGAGACTCCGCAGAGGAGAAATCGATGGACGTCTCGTCTGCCTGTACGATTGATACACGGATCGTATACGGATTTAAAGGCGCCGGGAAGACCTCGTATATCAGCGACTGTATTAAAAACGATTACTTTTATAAATACGGTTCCACTCTGATCCTGTGCTTTGAGCAGGGAAAAGAAGAGTATGATACAGAGATGCTTCAGGCGAGAAATGCCTTTGTTACGTATTACGATGGACATAGCGATATAGAGGATTTCTGTCTGGATCAGATCATGGAATACCATCCGGATCGGATCTATGTGGAGATGAGCGCCATGCTGAAGGGACTGAAAGAACAGCTCCCTGACGTGATGGATGCTACATATACCGTGACCTGGTTTGACTGGTCCACTCTGGATCTGTATATGCAGGGATTCAGGCAGGAGATCAGTCAGATGGTCGCTGAGTCACAGCAGGTTACATTCAGGGGATGCCCGTCAAAGGAACTGCTGGTGCCATTCAGTCAGACATTCCAGCTGATCAACCACAGAGCCTCTTATCTCAGACAGGATCCTATGGGGTATCATGAGAAGGCGTTTGACCTGTTCCTTCCCTTTTCACTGGAGGAAGAGCAGATCACCATTACTGCCAATGAATATCTCGTCTTCTGGCTGGATGCGGCAGAGCATCCGGAGCACTATGAGGGCAAGCTGCTAAAGTTTACGGACCCTTTGGAAGTGCGTCATGTTACAGGTGATGACGCCTGGTCAGCAGGCCGGGTCGTGATGACCTGCTGTATGGCAGATCTGCAGTTCATGTCATTTGAACTGACTGGCCAGGAAGCAGAAAGCATACAGGGCGGCTGGGTCGCCATGGATGCGATCGGTCAGATCGGACAAGATGAATATGGACGCAAGGTCCTGAAACTGAAACTGCAGGCTTTCGCAAATGCATCAGCCCCGGGATCGGGAATGATCCTGCAGACAAGATGATATTACAATATAGCAATTCAAGGAGACAGGAATCCCTGTCTCCTTTTTGCATGAGCAGAATAATAAACAGCGTTGAACTGAGAACTAGCTTGAATATCTTTACTTTTATGAAGAAATAATGTAAAATAAGTAAAGATTTTGGAGGCTTACAGTATATGATCTCATATGAAAGGCTGGAAAGAGTATTAAAAGAAAAAAGAATCGGAAAGACTGAGCTCTCTATTGAGCTGGGTCTGTCTACACGCACTGTTGCCAAGATTGCAAAGGGCGAAAAGCTTTCAAAGCGCACTGTGCAGAAGATCGCTGATTATCTGAATGAAGATGCGGATCTACTCGTGAAAGAGGTTTCAGATAACAGACTGCTGCAGATTCTTCGAGAAGAAAAGGAAATGAAGCTTCCCGGAGGTCTGTACCATGAATTACAGGTAAGGATGACATATAATTCCAATCACATTGAGGGCAGCAGACTGTCTGAAGATCAGACCAGGCTGATTTTTGAAACCAGTACACTTGATGTCGGAGAAGGGATCCCTGTTGATGATATACTGGAGACTGTTCATCACTTTCAGGCTATAGATTATGTGATCGATATTGCCGAAGAAGAGCTGTCCGAAGAGATCATCAAGAAACTGCATTATATACTGAAGCATGATACGAAGGACTCACAACTGTCCTGGTTTGCTGTTGGAGAATATAAGAAAAGAGCAAATATGGTTGGAGGCAGGGAAACGTCCAAACCATCAGAGGTCCATGATCATATAAAAGCGTTATTGAATGAATATAACTCAAAGGATACTGTGGGTATAGAGGATATCATAGCCTTCCATGCTGAATTTGAGTGTATTCACCCCTTTCAGGATGGCAATGGCAGGGTAGGTCGTCTGATCGCTCTCAAGGAATGTCTGAGACACCATTGTATTCCATTTATTATCGAGGATTCAAAAAAGTACTATTATTACAGAGGCCTTGCAGAATGGAAAAATGAAAAAGACTGGCTGATAGATACCTGCCTTGATGGACAGGATACATTTGTCAGACTTCTGGATATGTTGGAAATACCGCACTAGCAACTTAAGCTGTGTGAGAACAGGAAAGGAGGCACCACATGAAGAATCTGACGAAGCTGACTCTCATGCATTCAAATGATATGCGGAGAGCGATTGGGCGCTGGCAGCATCAGAATGCAAAGGGCTACGGACATCTGATCATGCATCTGAATGACGGTACCGTATACGGACTGCCGCCGGAAGGAGAGGAATAATGATAACAGGAGCGATAATGGTCCCGCATCCTCCGCTGATCATTCCGGAGGTTGGCAAGGGCCAGGAACATATCATCGATGAGACCGCTGCAGCATATGAGAAGGCAGCAGGGTTTGCCTGCAGCCTGCAGCCGGATACATTTGTCATAGCCTCGCCACACAGCGTTATGTACAGAGATTATTTTCATATCTCACCGGGCAGTCATGCATCCGGAGATCTGAGGAATTTCCTGACCCCGCAGGTCAGGGTAGAGACAGACTATGACACGGAGATGGTATCACTGATCTCTGAGTATGCCAGGACAGAGCATCTCAGCGCAGGTACCGAAGGTGAGCGTAATCCTGCGATCGATCATGGCACCCTTATACCACTCTATTACATCAATAAATATTACAGTGGGTACAGGGTAGTCAGGATAGGACTGTCGGGACTTCCGTTCGAAGACCACTATCGACTGGGCCAGCTGGTACAGAGAGCAGCCTATGAGCTCGGGAGAAATGTAGTATTTGTAGGAAGCGGGGACCTGTCGCACAAACTGCAGAGATACGGACCTTATGGATTTGCCAGTGAGGGCCCGGAGTATGACCGCAGGATCATGGAAGTATGTGGCAGCGCTGACTTCGAAAAACTGTTTGAATTTGATGAAGATTTCTGCGAGAGGGCGGCAGAATGCGGTCACAGGAGCTTTATCATGATGGCAGGTGCGCTGGACGGTCTGGAATTGGAGGCGAAGCAGCTCAGCCATCAGGATGTGACAGGCGTCGGATACGGCATATGCACATACCGTGTGACAGGAAAGAGGTAGTTATCATGTCAGATAAATATGTGGAGCTGGCCAGAGCGACAATAGAAGCATACGTCCGCACGAGGAAGATCATAGATGTTCCGGAAGGACTTCCTGAGGAAATGCTGACCAGACAGGCAGGGACATTTGTTTCTATTCACAAGGACGGGAATCTTCGTGGATGCATCGGTACCATACAGGGGATCAGGGAGAATATAGCCAGGGAGATCATTTCAAATGCTATCAGCGCATCTACGCGTGACCCGAGGTTTCCGCCAATAATGCCGGATGAACTGAGCTCACTGGAGATCAGTGTGGATGTACTGGGGGATGCAGAAGAGATCAGTTCACTTGATGAACTGGATGTCAGGCGCTACGGCGTGATAGTAAGCAAGGGCGCCAGAAGAGGTCTGCTCCTTCCCGACCTGGAAGGGGTGGATACTCCCCAAATGCAGGTGCAGATAGCCATGATGAAAGCTGGCATCTCACCCAGAGAAGGCAATATCAGACTGGAACGGTTTGAGGTAGTCAGACACGAGTGATCAGGGGTTAATATGGCAGCAAAATGTCCAGTGTGCTTTGCGCATTGCCAGATCCAGGAAGGGGGGACTGGAAGGTGCAACGCACGTATCAATCAGGATGGAAAGATCATATCGGCAGCGTATGGACAGCTGACGTCACTGGCGCTGGATCCGATAGAGAAGAAGCCGCTTAACAGGTTCTATCCAGGCAGTAACATACTGTCTGTTGGGAGTTATGGTTGCAATCTCAGATGTCCGTTCTGCCAGAATCATTCCATTTCCATGGGTAGGCCGGCAAGCGGTCTGCGCACTGAGTACTGGGAGCCGGAACGGCTGACAGATCTGGCACAGCAGCTGAAGAGCCGTGATAATATAGGCATCGCATTTACTTACAATGAGCCTATGATAAATTACGAGTATGTATATGATACATCAGTTCTAATGCGTGAAAAAGGACTGAAAACAGTCCTGGTCACCAACGGAACCGCCGAGGAAAACATATTGAAGCCCATGCTTCCGTATATCGACGCCATGAATATAGATATCAAGGGATTTACCAGGGAGTATTACAGAGATTTCCTGAAGGGTGATCTGCAGCAGGTAATGCGTTTTATAGAGCTGGCATCTGAAAGCTGCCATGTAGAGCTGACTATACTGATCATACCGGGAATGAATGATTCAGATGCCGAGATGAGGAGGCTCTGTTCGTGGATAACATCACTGAAGAATGGAACTGAGATTCCGCTACATATCTCCAGATTCTTCCCGAATTACAAACTGCTGGATACAAAGGCAACTCCGGTTGAAACTATCTATCACCTGAAGGATGTGGCAGAAGAATATCTGAAATACGTTTATACAGGGAATTGCTGAAAGTTTACGGATCAGACATGAATCTCTACTTATGGCGCAGATCCAGAATGATCAGGACCAGACAGCATGCACG
>JAZUNG010000138.1:0-27931 GCA_045604025.1 Lachnospiraceae bacterium
ACAGAACGACATGGCTACGATCCGACTTCTGTTGGAAACCAGACCATGACTACTGAGAGGGGCACAGTAGTACGTGTTTACAGAGACGGACTGTACAGCGAGTATGCGCTGGACAGATTTGACCCCGCCAGGCCCGAAGAGGCAGCAGAAGAGATCAGAAAGACACTTGATGCGCAGCTGAAGGTACTGGAGCTGACCGACGCTGAGCGTTACGAGACAGGCCAGCTGGCAGATGAACCGCTGGAGCTTCTTGTGGAAAAAGAAGCTGAGCAGCTTCCTGAGGAAGCGCAGCTCAAGGAGCTGGTTGACAGGCTCTCCGCCATATCCGACAAAGGCATGACCATGTCGGAGTATATGCTGGACTGTATGGCAAATGCACAGTCCACTCATATCTGCAAGCTGTTCATGACGAAGAACCGCTTCCTCAGACAGAGCTATGTATACAGCGAGGGCATGGTAGCGGCTATCATCGGACGTGACGGTCAGAACAGGTTCGGGTATGCCAGCATGTCAGGACTGGGAGGACCGGAGCTGTTTGATCAGCTTCAGGACAAGCTGGAAGAGGCTGTGAAGACAGGTCTGGAGATGCTTGATGCAGACCGTATAGTACCCGGAGAATATGAGATCATCACATCACCTGAAGTATCCGGACTGATCGCACACGAGGCATTTGGCCATGGCGTGGAAATGGATATGTTCGTCAAGGGCAGGGCACTCGGAGCAGAGTATATCGACAAGAGGGTTGGCTCTGACTGTGTGACTATGCATGAAGGAGCTCTCTGCGCAGACAATGTAACCAGCTATGCATTTGATGATGAAGGCACCCTGGCAGGTGATGTCACTGAGATAGACAAAGGCATACTTAAGACAGGTATCTGCGATGCCCTGAGCGCGCTGAGACTGGGATGCGCTCCGACAGGAAACGGTAAGAGAGAGAACTTCGAGCACAAGGTCTACACACGTATGACCAATACTATATTTGATTCGGGAACAGACAGCCTGGAGGATATGATCAGCTCGATCAAGTTCGGATATCTGCTCGAGGGTATGCAGAGCGGCATGGAAGATCCCAAGCACTGGGGTATCCAGTGTATCATCAATCTGGGGAGAGAGATCATAGACGGCAAACTGACAGGCAAGGTGGTGTCACCTGTTATCATGACCGGATATGTGCCGGATCTGCTGGGGAATATCACCATGGCCAGCACTGACCGTAAGGTATTCGGAAGCGGTGGCTGCGGGAAAGGCCACAAGGAATGGGTCAAGGTTTCTGACGGAGGCCCTTATCTGAAGACTGTGGGGAGGTTAGGCTGATGGAAAAGTTCATTAATATACTGCGCAGCTGCGGAGCTGACGCATGGGAGATCACAGATACAAAGACCAGAGCGTGGGAGTTCTATTTTATAGGACATAGACTGGATCAGAACCGTGCAAAGGATGTGGAACACATTACCCTCAAGGTGTACAGGTTCAGTGAGGATAAGCAGTTCATGGGTATCGCCTCAGCTGCTGTAGCGCCTACAGAGAGCGAAGAGAATATCAGAAAGATCGCTTCGGACCTGGTATATCAGGCATCTCTGGTTCAGAACAAGCCTTATCAGCTGAATCAGCCTTGCGAGGCACCTCCGATCGAAGGTTCCCTCCGTTCTATAGAGGACGAGGCAGAGCGTTTCATCCGTACCATGGAGAGTATTTCGGAGACAGAGTCAGAGTATCTGAACAGCTTCGAGATATTTATAAACCAGAATGAAAGACGGCTGATCACCTCTGAGGGTATTGATATCACGGAAAAATATCCGACGTCCATGCTGGATATCGTGGTAAATGCCAAGAGGGACGAGCACGAGATAGAGCTGTACAGGATATATGACTTCGGTGAATGCGTTCCGGAAATGATAAAGCATGACATTGAAGAGCTGCTCAGATTCGGAAAGGACAGACTTCTGGCAGAGCCTACTCCCAATCTGGAGAAGGCAGCGATTGTTCTTTCCACGGATGCTGCACTGGAAGTCTACAGGTATTTCCTGGACAATCTGAACGCTGCGTATCTGGTCAGAGGCATGAGCAGTTTTGAGATTGGAAAGCCCATAGCAGAAGAGATACAGGGAGATGCCATCACACTCTGCAGCCAGAGAGAGCTGCCCGGATCACCTTGCAGCTTCGCATATGATGAAGAAGGCGCTCCGATCCGTGATGCAGTCCTGATAGAGGACGGCATCCCCAGAGAGTTTGTGGGAAGCAGGATGTTCTCCCAGTATCTGGGACTTAAGGATTCATTTAACGTGACCAACTGGAGCGTTGCGGGCGGAGCAGAAAGCGCGCAGCAGGTCAGGACAGGCAGATTCCTTGAGATCGTGGAGTTCTCAGACTTCCAGGTAGACAGCATGACAGGAGATATATTCGGAGAGATCCGTCTGGCATATTATCACGATGGGGAAGGACATGTCACACCAGTCACAGGAGGCTCGGTATCCGGAAATATGGCTGACAACATCTCATGTATGAAGATGTCATCTGAGACCAGACAGTATGCCAATGCCGTGATCCCTTCAGTGACCAGACTGGAAAACATCAGTATAGCGGGAGCGGAAAAATAAGATCTGACAACAAGTTCCTTAAGAATATAGTTTATCTGGGCAAATGGATACTTCTTTCTCTTCTGATAGGAGGGATAGGCGGATTTGCCGGCGGTGCTTTCGCATGGCTGATCCAGACAGTAACAGGGCTGAGACTGGAGCGGGAATGGATGGTTTTCCTGCTCCCGGTTATCGGTCTTGTTATAGCGCTTCTTTATAAAGTGACCGGTGAGGAACACAACCGCGGCACCAATATGATCATCGCTTCCGTTTCCGAAAAAGCACAGGTCACGGTGTGGACAGGACCTCTGATCTTTATCTCCACTATCCTGTCACATGCGGGCGGAGCATCAGTAGGAAGAGAAGGCGCGGCTCTGCAGCTGGGAGGCTGGATGGGAGCCAGGGCAGGAGACCTGTTCAGGATGGATGAGACCGACAGGAGAACGGCCATCATGTGCGGTATGGCAGCAGTCTTCTCCGCCTTGTTCGGAACTCCTGTGGCAGCAGCTGTATTCTGCATAGAAGTGATCAGCGTGGGCACGTTCTATTTTGAAGCGCTGATGCCATGTATATTCTCGGCATTCTTCAGCCACTGGATCACCACGTCAGTGATAGGTCTGGAAGGGGAGCACTGGAGGATAGCACAGGTTCCGGAACTTGACCTCCGGACATTGGGTCTGGCCGTCTTGCTGGGACTGTGCTGCGCAGGCATAGCTATTCTGGTAGTTACCGTCTTCCACCAGTCGCACAGGTGGATAGGCAGACTGATACCCAATGCTTTTGTCCGGACGGCAGTATGCGGAGCGCTGTTCGCAGCTGTGATCTGGATATTCCACGCTCAGAAATATACCGGTACAGGCATGGGACTGATCGACAGTGCCATGGCCGGAGAGGTTGACTATCCGGCGTTTATCATCAAACTGGCGCTGACTGCGCTGGTGCTCGCTGGGGGATTCAGAGGCGGAGAGATCGTTCCCACTCTCAGTATCGGTGCTACATTTGGAGCCGCATTTGGAGGATTACTGGGACTTCAGGTGCCGTTGAGTGCAGCCTGCGGTATGATCGCGGTTTTCGCCGGAGCGACCAACTGCCCGATAGCCGCCATGCTGATCGCCATGGAAATGTTCCATGGCGAGGGACTGCCTTACTTCGCCATTACGGTTGCCCTGGCATTTGTGATATCGGGACACTTCAGCCTGTATGACACGCAGAGGTTTAATTATTCGTTTTTCAGGCAGAAAGATGACCATGAACAGGATAAAAGGACAAAAAATTCTGTGCAAGACTAAATTCCCATTTTGAACCAAATCGAGTGCATTTAGTATTTCACTCTACGAGGCTGACATAGCAGCGCAGAACCAATAAGACACCATATCGTTTCCATTTGACATCATGGAAATGATATGGTATTGTTTTTGCATAGAGGGGAACTGGGATAATATGAATATTCAAAAGGAGGCGTATTATGACAGTAAGTGAAATGAAAAAAAGGATCAAAGAAGCCGGTTATTCATATCAGCATGTGGCTGATATATCGGGAGTCCCGAGATCAACTATTCAGAAGATATTCAGCGGAGCTACTGCCACACCCAGATATGAGACACTGAGGGCACTCGAGAGCGCTCTGCTGCCCAGAGGGACTTATCAGGTGTCAGAACCTGACGTACCTATGGTAAATGAGGCTGTTCAGTACAAGGCTTTCCCGGACAATGATTATGGCATCCCGGGGAAGAGACAGGGAGAGTTTACACTGGATGATTATCTGGCACTTCCGGAAGAACGCAGAGTGGAGCTGATCGATGGAGTGTTCTATGATATGGCATCACCAACGGGATATCATCAGTTTCTGGCAGGAGAGATTCATGCTGCACTGCTTGCACAGGCCAAGGCACAGAAGTCCCCCTGCAGACCGTTTATCTCTCCGCTGGATGTGCAGCTGGACAGGGATGAACACACAGTTGTCCAGCCAGATGTTTTTGGCACATGCGATCCGACAGGATTCATGAACGGCAGGTATTTCGGCGCTCCGGATTTTATCGTAGAGGTACTGTCCCCGTCTTCCAGAAGAAAGGATGTATTTATCAAAGGTGAGAAATATGCTGCGGCAGGAGTGAAGGAGTATTGGATCATCGATCTGCAGAAGAAGAACATCATAGTAAATGTATATTCAGAGGATGATATTCTGCATGTTTACAGGATCACGGACGATATACCGGTTGCCATAACAAATGGGAAATTTCACGTGGATTTCTCGGAAATCTACCGGGATCTGGTTGATTATTTCCCGGAACTGAAGGACTGAATGGTTGAAATGATAGCCATGTAATGATATAAATTAGGAAATACCATTTGGAGTTATACATATGATCACAATCGCAATGACCGGCGCCAGCGGCACCATGGGGCAGGAAGCTGTACCTGCATTGATGAAGAACCCGGACGTCAGACTGCGCCTGTTAATGAGACAGACCAAAAGAGGCAGCAGATATGCCTCCAGATACAGAAAGGTATATGGAGACCGTGTTGAAATCTTCTTCGGAGATATCCGCGTGATGGATGACTGTATGAAGCTCTGCCGGGACACGGATTATCTGCTCCATCTGGCCGCAGTGATCCCTCCTCTCTCGGATCATGAAGAAGAGATGACCATGACCACGAACAGAGACGGTACAGGGAATCTTATTCAGGCTGTGATCAATACCGGCAACAGGGCGAAGTTCATCCATATATCTACGGTAGCTGTATATGGAGACAGGAATGAGAAGCATCCCTGGGGGCGAGTGGGCGACCCTCTGATCACCAGCGCTTTTGATGTATACGGTCTCAGCAAGACCATGGCAGAGTATTCCGTACTGGAGTCAGATCTGGATAGCTGGGTTATCCTGCGTCAGACCGGTGTCCTCTATGACGAGCTGTTGATGAATAATATCAATGACGGTCTGATGTTCCATACTCCATGGAATGTACCCATTGAGTGGGTGACTGCACATGACAGTGCCATACTCCTGGCGGGTATCATCAGACATGATCAGGCAGGGAAGATAAATGATTTCTGGAAACAAGTCTACAATATAGGCGGAGGAGAACATACCAGAGTCACTGGTTTCGAGACCAGTGAGGCGGGATTTGCCCTGATAGGAAGCTCGGTCAGGAAGATTTTCAGGCCTCACTGGAATGCGACCAGGAATTTCCATTGCTTCTGGTTTTCTGACAGTGATGTGCTGGAAGATATGTTCCATTACCGCAGACAGAGCTGCGAGGATTTCTGGAGCCAATATGCCAGGAGTCACAGAATATTCAGCCTGGGGAGGTTCTCACCGGCAGCTCTGATCCGCAGATTTGTTATAGAGAGACTGTTTAACAATACAAATGCGCCTATGTACTGGGTCAGACACAGGGATGCAGCCAGAGTGCAGGCCTTCTATGGAGGAGTAAAGGCATATAACAGCATACCGCGCAATTGGGATGACACATATCTTCTGTGTGAGGATCCATCGTATGAACAGCTGAAGATATATGACAGCAAATGGGATCTGGACCACGGATATGATGAGAGCAAGCCTGACAGTGAACTGAATATTGAAGATATGAAAGCGGCCGCTGCATTTCGTGGAGGGAAATGCCTGTCGGAGAGCATGACACCCGGCGATCTGTATACCAGACTGACATGGTGCTGTCATGAGGGACATATATTTGAGGCAACTCCTTTCACTATACTGAAAGCAGGGCACTGGTGCCCCGAGTGCTGTCAGACAGATAACAGATGGAACGCAGACAGGATCGCTGCACACAGTCCTTTCCATGCTCAAGTATGGCTGGATTCTCACAGTGCGGATGAAAGATATATATACATTCTTGAAGATGGGCAGGCCCGCATGGAGACATTCACAGAGTAGGTAGTTATGAACAAGCTGGTGATATATGTATTTTCCGGAACCGGAAACACCATGAAATGTGCAGAGTATCTGCAGCAGAAGCTCACAGAAATGGGGGTTCGCTCAGACCTGCACAATATTGAACAGATCACCGTGATGGATCCGGAGGCAGATATGGTCATCTGTTATCCGGTGCATGGTTTCAATGCGCCGGAGTTTATGGTCAGATTCTGCAAGGGACTGCCGGAGGGCAACAGCTCGGTGTGGTTTCTGAAGACTTCCGGTGAGCCGCTGAAGCTGAATGACAACTCCTCAGCGCAGCTGGCCCACATACTGCGCCGCAAGGGCTACAGTATCAAGGGCGAGTTCCATTATGTGATGCCCTACAATATGATATTCAGACACAGTGATGAGATGGCGACCCTTATGTGGGAGACTGCCAAGACGCGTATTCCTGAAGCTGCCAGACAGATAGCAGCAGGCACTGAAGTACAGATACACAGTCCGTTATCAGCCAAAGTTATGTCTTGGCTGTGCCGCATTGAGCATCCGTTCTTCCCTGTAAATGGCAGACTGTTCCATGTGGATATGGACAGCTGCCTGCGTTGTATGCGCTGCGTGAAAGCCTGTCCGACTAAAAACATTTCCTATGAAGAGGACGCGTTCCATTTTGGAGGTTCCTGTACAGAGTGCGCCAGGTGCTCATTTGAGTGCCCTGCTGCTGCCATACATATAGGCATTCTGGATTTCATGCGTGTAAATGGAGAATATGCTTTTGACAGTGATCCAAGCGAAGCGGAGATCGGGTGGTACTGTCATGACTCATATACAGAGTATTTTCAATTATAATGAAGAAAGCATTTGGCAATTCCATATTAAATATTTCCATTGTTGACAGGTTGGATACGAATCCGGTGATCTCCAGAGATCCGGAGATCATCTACGTCATGGAAGGTGTGCTGACCGTATTTGTCGGTGCTACCGAGTGGATCCTTTCTGAAAGCAATTATCTTGTGATCAATTCCGAAGAAGAACATCAGTATGTTATCCAGGAGACGGGACTGTTTGCCCTGATAAGGATGAAATATGCAGATGTAGCGGATTATCTTGAACTGCGTACGCATGATATACAATGTCATTCCATGCAGGAAAACAGCACCAGACAGGAACGCAGCGGCAGACTTCTGCAAAGTCTGATCGGATATTATCTGAGTGAGGATACGGCAGATGAAGCAAAACTGTTTGCGGAAAGCTACAATCTGCTTCATCAGATAAAGAGTTCCTGTATGATCCGAAAAGAAACAACATTCGGAAGGTCATGTGATGACACGGATAAACGTCAGGAAATGATCCGTCAGTATATTAAAGAAAACTACAATCACAAAGTCACCCTTGCAGACATAGCAAATGCCACCTACCTTTCTACTACATATCTTTCACGTTACATAAAAGAAAAGTTCGGAAAAACTTTTTCAGAGGTGCTGACAGACATGCGTCTGGAACATGCTGAAAAAGACATTGTGGAGACCAACTGGTCTATTACGAGGATCGCGCTGGAAAACGGATTCCCGCTTCCCGCAGCTTTTAACAAGACTTTCCGGCAGCACTACGGAATGTCTCCATCAGCATATCGCAGGGAACATCAGAATGATGGTGAAGCACCTGATATTACCGTAAAACAGATCTCGGAACCTGAGGAAAACCTCGATCAGAAAATACAGGATTATATCATCAGAGCCAGACAGAATTCCCGCGCATTCGGAAGCAATATAGCAGAACTGGATGCACATGTGAAAGAAGCAAAAGAATTTCATCGTTTCTTTGAGAGCGTGATAAATGGTGGTTCGTTCCGTGACCTGATGCGTGCTGAAATGCAGGAGCATCTGCTCCAGCTCAGAGATGGTCTGCATTTTACACATGTAAGGATATGGGACCTATATGCCCCTGAACTGATGCTCTTTCAGGGCGATGGAACTGGGCGTCTTAACTTTTCGCGAATTGACGGTGTTCTTGATTTTCTGAACAAACAGAAGATCCGCCCATATATCGAACTGGGAGCCAAGCCGATCATTCTGCTTAGAAATGTAAAGGATTATCTACTTTACGAAGAACGGAAACCTAATTTTTCAACACCGGATCAATACGGAGTCTTTGTTAAACAGTTTGTAACCCATTGTGTGAACCGATATGGTATTGAAGAGGTTGAACAATGGTATTTTGAATTGTGGATGGATCCAAGGACCAAAGATGCAAACTCATATCTTAATCTGTTTGATGAGGTGTTTTCCGCTATCAAGGGAATCTCTCCCCATATTCATGTCGGAGGTCCCGGTATCAGTGAAGAAAGTCTGGTGCGGTTGCCGGAATTGCTTGCAGGATGGAACCGGAGGGTATTTAAACCGGATTATATTTCAATATATTCTTATCCGTACCTGAGTGCGGAAGAACATAATGATCAGAGTCCCCAGGGAACGGAGCGCGTACAGGGAAGCCTCTATGTAAAGCGCCTGTTGCAGGAAACCAGGCATTTGCTGCGTGAGTATGGATTCTGGAAACAGGAGCTCCATCTCAGCGAATGGAATTTTTCGGTGTCAAACCGCAATTTCATGAATGACAGTGTTTTCAAAGGCGCCTATATTGTAAAGAACATGCTGGATATGATCGGGAATGTCGATATGGCCGGATATTGGTACGGGACAGATCTGTATTCGGAGTTTTATGATTCTGAACATCTGTTGAATGGAAGCGGTGGACTGATCACCAAAAACAGGATATGTAAACCGGCCTATTACGGCATGCATTTTTTCAGCCGTTTGGACAGGAATCTGCTGACATACAATGAAGATGGCATTATGGCAACAAACGGGCGTGGTAATTATACGATCCTTTGCCATAACTATAAGCATCCCAGCTATCAATACTATCTGGAAAAGGAAGGAAGCATTGAAGCACAACGCTGTGATGAGTTCTTCGATAGTGATATCAAACAGTATCGCTTTGTGATCCGGGGCGTGGAAAATGGAGTCTATCAGATCAAAACAAGAGTGGTAGACGAGGAAAACGGAAGTGTATTGAATGAGTGGGCGCGCATGGGATATACCGATGAACTGACAGCTAATGATATAGATTATCTGCGCAATATATGCGTCCCGCGTATAAAGGTCGATGTTATGACGGTGGAAGATGGCGTGCTGGAGATTTCCGGGCAGCTGAATCCAAATGCAATTTCATTTATACACATCTATCATCTTTTGAAAAACTAAAGCGGCTGGGCGGTTGAGTTTCTTACCACGAGATCGGTTGCAAGCACCATATGAGTTTTTCCTGAACCTTGTGAATGGGTTTCGCGGTAAAGGACTTCAAATGCATGAAAACCCAGATGAAAGCGAGGCTGCGATATGGTCGTGATGGAAGGCGTTGCAGTGATGGCAACGGATATATTGTCAAAGCCAATGACCATCAGATCTTCCGGGACACGGATAGAAAGAGCATGAGCAGCATTTATACAGGCGGCAGCAAACACGTCGGAGATGCAGACAATAGCATCCGGACGTGTTTTTTTCAGGTAAAAAAGAGCAGCATCATAGGCAGACTGATATTCCATGGAAGAAACGTGGACGATATCCTCACTATCCAGAGAAAGCATGGAGTCCTCCAGTGCCAGCCGCATTCCCTGCAATCTCTCTTCGGCAAAATGATAATCCGTCATTGAAGTAAAAAAAGCAAAAGATTTACAACCCAGGGATATAAGATAATTCGTGGCCTTTTTTTCGGCCTGAACATTGTCGATCGTGACAGTAGATACTTCCGGATATTTGGGAGCCTCTTCGCTGCATTGTACGACCGGGATCTGTGCGGTGATCTGATGAAGTATACGTTCGGTCAGAGGCTGGAGCGAGATGAGTCCACGAAATGGGGCTATCTGGCGGAGAAAGGAGTGGATGTTTCTTTCGTTAATTGCTGTATAGTCAGCATAAAGGTGGCAATTATGCTGAGATGCCGCTGTCATCATGCCTTCAAGGATATCTGCGTAAAAAGGGTTGCTGGCAGAAGGAATGGAAACCAGGAACACAGCAGAATAAGGAGAAGAGGAATACAAAGAAACCTCTTTCTCCTCTGTGAGGGAATAAGCCCTTTTTTCAAAGCCTATCTTCTGCATATATACCAGAACACGGTCTCTGGTTTTTTTATGAACCTGCTCAGGATGATTTAATACCCGTGATATCGTCGCAGGTGAGAGCCCAAGATGTTTACTGATGTCGTAGATAGAATACAGCTTTTTCATGACCTGATTCTCCCGTAATCTTCTTAAATTGTACGTTTGTACAGTGAATATCAGCCAAAAATACAAAAAAAATAAAATATATACTAATAATACGTAAATGTTTCAGAAACATTTTGACACATTACACTCAAGATGGCAAGAAAAGAATGCAATGTTGGTGAAATAGAGAAAGAATAAAAGAGCCCAAGTAAATAGAATATAAGAACCATAGTGATATGTGCATAGCTTTAGAGGAGGTGTTTCAAACGGATATTTTATCTCTTAAGAATATTACCAAAGAATATCCCGGGGTAAAAGCTCTTGATGATGTATCCATTTCCTTCAGAAAGGGGGAAGTGCATGCTCTGGTTGGTGAAAACGGAGCTGGAAAGTCTACATTTATCAAGGCTATTTCAGGAGCGATACATCCAACTTCAGGAACCATTGAGTTCGAAGGAAAAGAGTATAAGCATCTTGATCCGGCGCAGTCTATCAAGATGGGTATTGCAGTGGTGTATCAGGAGCTGGTGCAGTACGAAGCAATGTCTGTTGCTGACAACATCTTTATCGGGTTAGCTGATAAAGATGGTCTGGTAGTAAATGACAGAGACCGTTACAAAAAAACTGCAGAGCTTTTGGAGCAGTTTGACTGTCACATTCACCCGTCCACTCTGGTCAGGGAGCTGTCTGTTGCAAACCGCCAGATCGTTGAGCTGGCCAAAGCCATGATCCGTAATGCCAAGGTTGTTATCATGGATGAGCCGACAGCAGCGATCACTGTCCAGGAACAGGAGAAACTCTACAAGGTAGTTAAAAACCTGAAAGAAAAGGGTGTTACGGTAATCTACATCAGCCACAGACTTGAAGAGCTCTTCATCATATGTGACAGAGTTTCGGTACTGAGAGATGGCAAATATGTTACGACTGTGAATATCGAAGATACGGATCGTGACGGGCTGATCAAGTACATGGTAGGACGTGAACTCACATCAACCTATCCTCAGAAAGAGCCTGCTTCCGATGAGGTGGTGCTGGAGGTAGACCACTTAAGCGGAAATGGTGTAAAGGATATTCATTTCAAATTGCATAGAGGTGAGATCCTGGGATTTGCCGGACTTGTAGGTGCCGGAAGAACAGAACTCATGCATCTTATCTACGGTGCTGCCAAAAAAACAGGCGGAGTCATGATGATCAGTGGCAGGGAAGTAACTATGCATTCACCTACTGAAGGCATGAAGGTAGGCGGTATAGGAATGATACCTGAAGACAGAAAATTCCAGGGGTGCTTTATTGATAAACCGATCTACTGGAATATATCGATATCAAATATAGATGATCTGTCTAAGGGCTCTGTCATCAATAAGAAAAAAGAAATGCAGCAGGCAATTGATTACAGGGAACGCCTGAGGATCAAGACACCGTTCCTTGATCAGCTGACCAGCGGTCTTTCCGGCGGAAACCAGCAGAAAGTAGTTATTGCGAAAGCGCTGGCTGCTGCACCGGATATTCTGATCTTTGATGAACCGACCAGAGGAATTGATATCGGTGCGCGTCATGAGATATATCTGCTCATGACAGAACTGGCAAAGCAGGGAAAATCCATTCTGATGGTTTCATCGGACATGGAAGAGCTGCTGGGTATGGCAGAGCGTCTGATCGTTCTGCATGAAGGAGAACAAACTGGTGAGATCCTGCGCGAAGACTTTTCTCAGGAAAAGGTACTGTCGCTGGCATCTGGTATGTAGGATTTTGGGAGGAACAAATGGAAAGTGTTAAGGTAAGAAAGAAAAGTTTTTCAGAGATTTTTTCAAATCTGTCAATGCCTATTCTTCTGATCTTATTGATCGTTGTGTTCAGCATTTTATCGAAGAATTTCTTCACACCGCTGAACCTGACGAACATTCTCGTTCAGAACGTACACGTGGCAGTGGCATCATCAGCCGTCATGATCATTATGATCAGCGGAGGCTGCGACCTGTCAATCGGTTATCAGATGTCAGTTGCCGCAGTCCTGGTTACCAAGCTGCTCAGCACCACGGGCATACCTGTATGGATCGCGATGATCCTTGGAATCGTTCTGTGTGCACTGCTTGGAACATTTAACGGCTTAATGGCAATACTGTTAAAGAGTCATACGATGATCATAACCCTGGCAACCATGGCCATATTCCAGGGAATATCCTATATGATCAGTGAATCCAAGACATATCACAACCTTCCGAAATCATTCATGATGCTCGGACAGGGAAGGATCGGCGGTGTAGTTCCGGTCAACGTTGTCATCGCTCTGGTTCTGATCCTCATCGTGGGATTCATAATGGCTAAAACAACTATCGGCCGTAAAGTATATGCAGCTGGTGATAATCCTGAGGCAGCAAGGCTTGCCGGCCTTAATGTCAACAAGATCAAGCTTCTTGCATTTACATTTGCAGGCGTACTTGTTGGTATCGGTGCTATATTGCTGGCATCCCGTTCCGGATCAGCTGACTCCAGTACAGGTACAGGAATAGAGTTCACCGGCATTACAGCGTGTGTATTGTCCGGAGTAGCCCTGAAGGGTGGAGAAGGAACTCTGTGGAAAGTAATAATTGCGGTTTATGCTCTGGGCGTTCTCTCAAATGGAATGCAGCTGATCAATCTGGGAACATATCCGCTGTACATAGTAAAAGGTCTGATCATGCTTGTATCTCTCTACTTATCTAACAGAACAAAGAAGGCGTGATTTACCAAATAAATATACAGTTCTTTTATCAAACAGGAGGAAAAGTAATGAAAAAGATTGTAGCAATCATCGTAGGCGTATGTTTAGTCGTAATGGCACTGGCTGCATGTGGTTCTAACACAACTCCCACAACATCAACAGCACCGGCAGATGGCGGAGCTACTGAAGCAGCACCCGCTGAAAGCGGAGAAACATCCGGCGGCACAGAGAAAAAGACAGTTGGTTTCGTAACATTCGGACTGGGCGGAGACTTCTTCCAGCAGTTGGCAGATACATATGTTGAGAAGCTGACTGAAGCAGGATGGGAAGCAACATATGTAGATGGTAAGTTTGATCCTACAACACAGATCGAAGCAGCAGAAAACTATATAGCACAGGGCGTTGACGTTCTGGTCGTATGGTCAGTTGCACCTGAGGCAATGGGCGGGATCGTACAGCAGGCAAAGGATGCCGGCATCAAGTTCCTGGCATTCGTTGCTGCAACAGAGGAATATGACCTGCTCATGGTATCAGATGATGCAGAGCTTGCAGACAACTGCAACAAGCTGGCAGCAAAGTGGATCGATGAGACATTCGCAGATGAGCCCGATGGAAGCGTTCCTGTAGCGGTATTTACAGAGCGTGATGCAGAGACCGGTGTACTTCAGGCTGACGAGCTGCTGAAGATCAGTGAGTTCTCAAAGAAAGCCGCAACAGCTATGGAAGTTGCATGCACAGCTGAGGATATGTCCGAGGGACAGGCAAAGGCAGAGAACCTTTACACCACAAATCCTGAGATTAAAGTGTTCCTGACGGCTCACAGTGCTATCGGAAGAGGAATCAACAACTTCTTTACATCTGCCAGCTCACCCGTTACAGATTACTCGGATCTGGGTGTATTCCTGATCAACGGTGATGCCAGCATCGCTGAACTCATTGGCAGTGAAGAGTCACCCCTCCGTGGTATGGTATTAACAGGCAGCGTTGATGACACAGCAAACGAGATCCTCTGGGGATGCGAAGGCCTTATGGACGGAAGTATCGAGCCGGGATTTGTAAAGAAAGCTGATACTATCTTTGTTGATCCCGCCACAGCACAGGAGTATATCGACACAGGAAAAACCAGCATTTCAGCAGACGATTTTAATTGATCGATGTTACGGTGCCCGGTACGTTTGCACCGGGCACCAAAGGTAAAACTGGAGGTAACCAATGTATAAATACGAAAAAACAGGACCTAAGAGAGGTGTGGCACTGTATAGCTATTCCGCAGAATTCGGTCTGACAAAAACATTGGAAGATTGTTTTGAAGATGTCCATGATATGGGCGCACGCGGAATCGAGATACTTGCCAATACTCACATTGAAAACTACCCTTATCCAACAGATGCCTGGGTAGACCAGTGGTTCCGCCTTTGCGATAAATATGAGATCGTTCCGGTAGAATACGGCAACTGGATCGATTCCCATGTACTGAAAGACCGTGATCTGACTACAGAGGAGTCTGTGGCAATGCTCAGCAGAGACATTCGTCTTGCACATCGTCTCGGCTTCACGGTAATGAGAACAAAAATGCCGGTCATCAATGAGAAACTTGAACCGGTTACAAACTGGAGAGATATCATTCGCGGGGCTCTGCCGCTGGCGGAACAGTTAAATATAAAAATGTGCCCTGAGATACATACACCTACCAATCTGAAAGGTGAAATGGTTCAGGAATACATAAACTTCATTAAGGAAACAGGAACCAGACATTTTGGACTTAATATAGATTTTTCGGTTTTCCGTACTGAGTTTGCGGAAGGCGAGTGGAAAGATCCGCTTTTTGTTCCGAATGAACCTGAGGACATCATTCCTCTGCTGCCATATGTATATTGCATCCATGCAAAATTCCACCACATGAGTGATGATTTTGAGGAGACCACGATCCCTTACAAGAGGGTTCTGGATATACTCGTGGAGCAGGGATGGGACGGATATCTTCTCAGTGAATATGAGGGAGCCGATAAGTATTCTCCGGAGTATGAGGTAACACAGATGCTGAGAAAACATCATATCCTGATGAAGAATATACTGAAAGATTAAGGAGGACGATCATGGAAAAACAGGTAATACAGTCGGTCGGTTTCCGTAACATTACAGAGAACGGAAAAGTGACGGGATTTCAGTTCAAAGTGCGTCTTCCGTATTACAGAGGAGTCTTTCTTTCTCAGCTTCGTCCCGGAACATTATATGTAGACGGTGAGAGATTTGAAAAGGAAGATATCATCTGGAATGTCAATGGTGAAGATTACACCCTTGAACAGATGAGAACTGATTTTCAGACACATTGGGGAGTTACTACTCCTGCAGTGATCAAGGTTAAGAAGGAAGGCGGACTTTCCCAGGGCTTCCACGATCTGACTTACGGCTTCTGCTTCTCATCTTCTTACATGCCGCCTTTCATGCAAAGCGATGAACAGCTGAACCCCGACAGGGAAAGTATGGTGTTCATGCCTGAGTTTGGACATCATGTAAACAGCAGAAGAATGATCATTGTCTGATCTGCAAAAGCAGATGAAACAAAAAAGAATTTTGGAGGAATATAATGGCTAAAATTAAAATCGGTATGATCGGATGCGGAGGCATTGCTAACCAGAAGCATCTTCCGGCGTTAAGGAACTGCGAGGATCTTTGCGAGATCATTGCATTCTGTGACACTCAGGTGGAACGCGCGGAAAAAGCTGCTGCAGAGTATGGCGCACCTGGTTCAAAGGTATATCAGGATTATCATGATCTGCTGGCAAATCCTGATGTGGAAGTGGTTCATGTCTGCACGCCGAATGTATCTCACAGCGAGATTGTTATAGCAGCATTTGAAGAAAAGAAACATGTATATGTTGAAAAACCGATGAGCCACAGCACAATAGAGGCTGAAAAGATGGTAGCAGCATGGAAGAAATCCGGTATGCTGTTCACTGTCGGATATCAGAACCGTTTCCGTGCGGAAGTTATGAATCTTCATGCAGCATGTGAAGCCGGCGACCTGGGTGATATCTACTATGCTAAGGCTCATGCGATCCGTCGTAAAGCAGTTCCCACCTGGGGGGTTTTCCCGAACAAGGCACTGCAGGGCGGTGGTCCGTTGATCGATATCGGAACACATGCACTGGATATTACATTATGGTGCATGGATAACTATGATGTCGATTCCATAAGCGGACAGGTTTTCTACAAGATGGGAAGACTCCCGGGCTCAGATGAAGGAAATATGTTTGGACCATGGGACCCTAACACTTATGAAGTAGAAGATTCGGCATTTGGATTTATCAAAATGAAGAATGGAGCCGCCATTTCCCTGGAGGCAGCATGGGTTATCAACATGCTTGATTCCAGAGAGGCCAGTACAACGCTGTGCGGAACACTGGCAGGTGCTGAGATCCATTCAGGAATGAGCTATCCGCAGAATGAGCTGATCTACAACCGCGCCCGCGGTGGTCAGTTAATGCAGGAAACCATTTCTCCGGGCGGACATATCGCATACTTTGAAGGCGGTGGCAGCGGAGAAGAAGGAACTATAGATGCTCGTCAGTGGCTGGAAGCAATAAGGAAGGGAACAGAGCCTCTGGTAAAACCTGAGCAGGCATTAGTGGTTACACGTATCCTTGACAACATCTATACAGCAGCTGCTGAAAACAGAGAAGTACGTTTCTAATGAATATTCCGGGCATATCCTCTGGCAGGGTATGCCCGGAGAATAACGAAAGGAAATGCGATGAAACTGGGATTTATTACCGCTTTACTTGAAACATACAATTATGAACAGGTGCTGGATTTTGCGCAGGCAGAAGGATTCGAGTGTCTTGAGGTAGCTTGCTGGCCGGCAGGAAAAGGGGAACGACGTTACGCAGGCACAAGCCATATCGATGTGCTGCGTGTTGTAGAAGATGATGCATATGCAGAGGAAATCTGCAGCATGACAAAAGCGCATGGTCTGGAAATATCTTCTCTGGCCTTCTATCCGAACACAATGGACGGAAATCTGGAGAAAAGAGCAGCAAACATCGCACATCTGGAAAAAGTGATCGAAGCTTCAGCAAAGCTTGGAGTTGGAATGGTCACAACCTTTATCGGAAGAGATCAGAATAAGACCGTGGAGGAGAATCTGGAACTGGTAAAAGAAATCTGGCCTCCTATCATTGAAAAAGCCAGAGATGCAGGGGTGAAAGTGGCAATCGAAAACTGTCCGATGCTCTTTGGTCCGGATCAGTGGCCAGGTGGACAGAACCTGATGACTACTCCTGCAAACTGGAGAAAGATCTTTGAGATACTGCCATATGACAACTTCGGTATCAACTATGATCCATCACACTTTGTATGGCAGATGATCGACTATATCAAGCCGATCTATGAATTTAAAGACAAGATCTTCCACGTACATTATAAAGATATAAAGCTTTATCGTGACAAGCTGAATGAAGTCGGTATCATGGGGTATCCTCTGGACTTCATGTCTCCGAAGCTGCCGGGTCTTGGAGACGTGGACTGGGGTAAATATGTATCTGCACTTACAGATATTAAATTTAATGGATATACCTGCATTGAAATAGAAGACAAGTCATTTGAAGATACTGAAGAAGATATGCTGAATTCTCTGAGGCTTGCAAAACGTTATCTGAGACAGTTCGTTATCTAAGGAGGAAAAGAATGGCATTAAAGATTGGAATCATCGGACACGGATTTATGGGACATGAGCATGAGAAAATGCTCACATCAATGGAAGATATCGAAGTGACAGCGATCTGTGATATCGATCCTTCAGTGCTTGATGATGTAAAAGAAGGGATCACAATATATCATACACCGGAAGAACTGGTAGCTGATCCAAACGTAGAGACGGTATTGATAGCTGCAAATAACAACCAGCATAAGAAACTGGTGGTCATGGCTGCAGAAGCAGGCAAAGATATCATCTGCGAAAAACCTATCGCTCTCAGTCTTGATGAACTTGATGAGATGGAAGAAGCTGTTAAAAAGGCCGGTGTACATTTCACCGTTCACCATCAGAGAAGGCTGGACCGCGACTACCGCACTGCAAAAGAAGTATTTGACAGCGGCGAGCTGGGAGATGTGTTTGTCGTAAAGACCATGTTATACGGATATAACGGAAACATGCACGACTGGCATGTGATCCCGGAAGAGGGCGGTGGTATGCTGTACGACTGGGGCGTGCATCTGATCGACCAGATGCTCTGGATGATCCCCGGAAAAGTAAAAACCGTTTATGCAAACGTGCGCAACGTTATCAATGAAAAGGTAGATGATTATTTCCATATAATGATGCGCTTTGAATCCGGTATTGTTGCAGAGATCGAACTGGGAACATACTACCTCACAGACAGAGAGCACTGGTTTGAACGTCACTGGTTTATCGGTGGAAACAAAGGATCGGCTTATGTGGATGGATTTGAGCCGGAAGGAAAGATCGCGCGCACAGAGCATCTACTGACAAATGTCGGAAAGAAACGCACGATAACTGCAGCCGGACCAACCCGCTCTTTCGGACCGCCTCCGGATGGTCTGATCCTTATAGAGAATCTTGAAATTGCAGAGACACAGCATGAGGACTACTTCAAAAACTATGTTCGCGCAATGGAAGGAAAAGAAGATTTCCTGGTAAAGATCGATGAAACCAGACGTGTGCTTCGTTTGATGGATGCGATCCGTGAGTCGGCAAGAACCGGAAAATCCGTAGATTTTGAGTGATCACTGATATTCGGATCATCAGAAAACAGTACTTACAAATAATCCTCAGAACTTTGATAATACAATGTATCTGAGGATTATTGTATGTTATAATCTTTTTATCCAAATTGATCCCGGATGTAAGAGAGGTGTATAGTGAAAGCTGAAGCGTATTTACATAAGATCAGGATCAAAGGCATTGAAAAAGCAGCACTGGATTTATCATTTTTTGAGCCTTGTGAGCCGCGCAGTATAGAAGTTTCTGATGAGATACAGATAGTTTCCACTGCCTGCCGAGCATGTATCGCAAACTGCGGCGTGCTGGCATATGTGAAAAACGGTCGTGTTATTCGTCTCGAGGGAGATCCAAGGGATCCTATGAGCAAGGGCAAAATGTGTGCAAAAGGCCTGTCGGGCATTTCTGCCCTGTATCATCCGAACCGTAACAAATATCCTCTGATCAGAGTCGGAGAGCGTGGCGGAGGGCGTTTCCGCAGGGCTACCTGGGATGAAGCTCTCGGTATGATCGCTGACAAGCTCATGCAGGTGAAAGAAGACTACGGTGCAGAGTATGTATTCTGTTCTACCGGAGGAGGCGGCAACCCGGAGATCTGGTCGATCGCCAGATTCTGCAACATCTTCGGAACACCAAACTGGTTTGAGCCTGGCTGTGCTCAGTGCTATCTTCCGCGGGTTCTCGCAACCGCTATGATGTATGGCGGCGGGGACAATTCTATCGCGGATTCCAACTGTCTTGAATTCTATGATGAAAAAAACAATCCGATCAGAACCCTGGTTCTCTGGGGTACTGACCCTTCATATTCGTGTCCTTCCAGCGGCGGACGAATGGTCAATGAGCTCCGCGCGAAAGGTGTAAAGACTGTCGTTGTAGATCCCAGGTTCACTCCGGATGCTGCCAAGGCAGACATCTGGCTTCCTATCCGGCCCGGAACTGACGTGGCTCTGCTGCTGGCATGGATCCGTTATATCCTGACCAACGAACTGTATAACAGCGATTTCGTCCTGCATTGGACGAACCTTCCGTATCTGGTGGATACTGAAACCAAAGTAATGGTCCGTGCCTGTGAACTGGGTCTTGCTGATACGCGGTCGGATGAAAATGGCGTGGATATATTTGCTGTCTGGGATGACCGGACAGGATCGGTAAGGGCACTTGCCTATCCTTGGAATGATAGCCTGGATGCCGCGCTGTTCGGCACATATGAGATAGATGGCAGGGTATACAAAACAGGCGCGCAGATGCTTCTGGAGCGTTGCAATGAATTCACTCTGGAAAGAGCGGGTGAGATATGTCAGCTGGATCCTGCGAAGATAGAGGAGGCGATCCGCCTCTATACCGCCCAGTCGCCCAGCGGGCTGTGTCTGGGAGTTGCAACAGATCAGACTCCGAATTCGGTGCAGGCAGCCATGGCGGCCAATATGATGGATATGCTGATGGGCAACATGGAGCGTCCGGGAGTTCCGATGCAACGGTTCCGTACCAGCGGAGTACTGAAGGTTCCGAATTATCCGGTGCCGGTAGCACAGAAGTGCCTGTCGGAAGAACAGTATAAGAAGCGCCTGGGAGGCCGCGAGTTCAAGGGCCTGTCTATCTGGTATGCAGGCCATCCCGGAAGCGTACTTGAGGCAATCCTGACCGGGAAGCCTTACAGACCAAAGGTCTGGATTGACCGCTCGGGCAACAAACTCGGAGTGCTGGCAGAGGCCGGACGTTGGAAAGAAGCAATAGATAAGCTGGAATTCATAGTCCATATGTATATGTATCCGACGTCATTTTCTGCCTATGCGGACGTACTGCTTCCTACGCAGGAGTGGCTGGAGACAGAGATGATTGCGGAAACCTGCAACATGCTGGTTGCCAGAAAACAAGTGGCACACCTCTGGGAGACCAGAGATGAGACCGTGATCTGGTCCAATCTGGCCAGAGCATGCGCCGAGCGTGGGCATGAGATGTGCCGGAAGGCGTTTGACCCCGAATTCATGGGAGAAGATATGGCTTACTGGGATTCCATGGAAGAGTTCTTTGACCAGCTGACCCCGGCCGTGGGAATGACATGGAAGGAGCTGCAGGAGGCATCTCCTTACGAGTATATGTCTCAGGAAGAGTGGAAAACATATTATGTATATCTGCAGCAGGATGAGAGTACAGGTACGCTCAGAGGGTTCGATACTCCTTCAAAGAAGCTGGAGATGTACTGCGAGCGGATGATAGAGCTCGGACGCACCGGAAAGCCGTTTATGCCATATGAGATGGAGAGCGCATCGCACGATTATGATCCGCTTCCCTACTATCTGGAGCCGGTGGAAAGTCCGGTGAGGGGCGATGAGACAGCAGAAGAATTCCCGCTGGTCATGACAAACGGAAGAGTGCCGTTCTACCATCACAGCACATTGAGGAATATACCGCAGCTGCGCGAGATGTACCCGGTGCCAGAGCTCTGGATCTGTCCGGAAGACGCTGCAAAAGAGAATATAGAGACTGGATGCTGGGTATGGATCGAGTCAAAGAGAGGAAAGATCCGTGCGAAGGCCTTCGTTACAAAGGGGATCAAGCCGGGTACGGTATGCATGGAACGGTTCTGGAACCCTGAGACTCTGCATACAGAGACTCACGGATGGCAGGAGATGAATGTGAATATGCTCTCCAAGTCGACAGCACCATATAATGACATAGTTGGCACTCATACTCTCAGGGCATATCAGGTAAAGGTATACAGGGCTGAGAAAGGTCCTGAAGGTGTATGGACCAGACCGGAAGAGTTCAGATCATGGCTTCCGCTGTCACAGTAGAAGGGGGAAATATGAGCCAGTTTGCAATGGTAGTTGAACTTGACAGATGCATCGGATGCAAGGGAGGATGTCAGGTCGCCTGCAAGACAGAACACAGTATCGCGCTGGGAAGGTCGCGTTGTACGCTGTATACAATGGGGCCTACAGGAACATTTCCGGATCTAGAGATGTATTTCCTTCCTGTCATGTGTCAGCAGTGCAGGGAACCTGCTTGCACTGCAGTATGCCCGACCGGTGCATGTATGAAACGTGATGAGGACGGAGTGATAGCTGTGGATATAGACGTCTGTATTGGATGTCAGGCCTGCATCCGGGCGTGTCCTTTCCACTGCAACAGCTTTAATACTGAAAGACGCGTGGCAGATAAATGTACACTCTGCACAGAAAGGCGTGAGGAAGGCCTGGAGCCTTCATGTGTAAGAAACTGCGCAGGAGGCGCGCTCCATTTCGGGGACGTGGATGATCCGGACAGCGAGGTATCGCGTCTGATCGCAGAGAATGAAGGACATGTCTATACACTGCCTGACCCTCTGGGCAATAACCCGTCGAACCGGTATATTCTGAAGAATGCCCGGTGGATCGATATGATGCCGTTTGAATTTGAAAAAGCGCTGAAAGAAGGTACGCTGGATGAGTGAGATCAATAATGAACTGCTTAAATACCGGGAGATGATGTACAGGCTTCTTTCGAGTATATATATCAATGAGGTGGACCGCAGGATGCTGGATGTACTGAAAAAGATGGAATTTCCAGTTTCTGAAGAGACCAGCGGATGGCAGCAGAATCTGAATGCCGGATATATCCTGGTTACAGACTATCTGGCTGGATTTGATGGAAAGAGCGAAGCAGAGGCAGATGAAATGCTGGAAGATCTGGCGGCGGATTATGCAAAGACATTCCTTGCAGCAGGTGATGCGACGGGTAAAGCAGCAATTCCCTATGAATCTGTGTATACCGGAACAGACAGCCGGTTCGGAGGCAGTCTGCAGATGCGTCTGAGTGCGGTATACGCAGCAAGAGGTCTGGAGATAAAGCGGACCGGATTTAAGATCATGGAAGACCATATAGGTCTGGAGCTCGGTTATATGGCGGAAATGCTCCGAAAAACCGCGGAGGCAGCAGACGATGCTCAGAAGTGTGAACTGCAGAAGGAGGCAGCAGAATTCTTTGCAGAGCATTTGTCAAAATGGGTAAATCGTTTCGCCGGTGATGTTTATAAATATTCAGAGAGAGACTTTTATAGAGGATTTGCCAGGATTACTCTTGGCTTTATAGAAGGAGAGAGAGATTATCTTGCCGGCTGAAAGCGGGCAGACATGAACTGCAGGGATATTCCCTGAAGGAGAAGATATGGGATACAGATTGGACGCAGTAAAAATGGATCAGGTCCTGGAAAGACTCACAGACAGATACCAGGTCTATGCGCCTGCATGGGATAAAGCAAAAAAGAATGTCAGATTCCGCAAGATCAGTTCGGTATCGGAGATAGTTCTTGACAGGCAGTCAGATTTCTCCGTTAAGGAGACATTTTATCCGATATCTCAGGTAATGATGCATTTCAGAGCAGACAGCATCAGCACTGAAGATATAGCTGATGAGAGAGGGATCCTGATATTTGCACGCCCTTGCGATATCAACGGGATACGCAGGCTGGACAAGATCTTTTATGAAAATGGACAGCCGGACTATTATTACGCCAGACAGCGTGAGAAGGTCAAGATCATCCTTCTGGAATGCCGGGAGAGCTTTGATAACTGTTTCTGCGTTTCCATGGGAAGCAATATCACTGACAATTATCAGGCCGCAGTCAGGCTGGAAACTGATAAAGACGGTAATATCACAGACATCCTCGTGAAGGCTGACGGAGGGGAGTTTGAGGAGTATTTCAGTGGTGCCGCGCCTGTGGATTTTGAACCGGAATTTGTAACAGCAAATAAAAAGGTCATGAACATCCCTGATATCAACCGTGACAATCTGAAGGAGATCAGCTCTCTAAAGTACTGGGAACAGTTCGATGAACAGTGTATCGGATGCGGTGGCTGCAATACCGTCTGCGGCACATGCAGCTGCTTCGACACTTCTGACATTATATATGAAGAGGGCAGACCGGACGGAGACCGCAGGAGAGTCTGGTCATCGTGCATGATCGCGTCATTCACGGAGATGGCCGGAGGCGCGCGTTCAAGAAAAACACAGGGCGCAAATATGCGCTTTAAAGTATTCCATAAATTCTATGATTTCAAAGCCCGCTTCGGCGAGGAGAATATGTGTGTCGGATGCGGACGCTGCGATATGCGCTGTCCAAAAGATATATCTTTCTTTGATACAGTGAACGGACTGAACGGTGAGATGCAGTCAGCAAAATAGCATATCGGACAGCGTTGACAGACAAGTGTAAAACGAGGAAACCAGTATGTGGAACGATGAAGTAAGCCGAAAAATAGATAATATCATGCAGCCCGAGCCCCATAAGATCATAAGTATCACTCATGAAACCGCAGCGGAGTTTACATTCCGCGTAGAGTTTGATAAGGAGACGAGACATGGCCAGTTCTGCATGCTCTCCATTCCGAAGGTCGGTGAGGCTCCTATCTCCATCAGCGGCAGGGGAGATGGCTGGGCGGAATTTACGATACGCAAGGTCGGAAGACTGACGGAGGGAGTTTTCGAGCTGAATGAAGGCGGAACTATATTCCTGCGCGGGCCGTATGGACACTGGTGGCCTGTAGAGGAAGCATTTGAAGGGCCGGATAAGCATCTACTGATCATTAGCGGTGGCACGGGTCTGGCGCCTGTCAGGACCACTCTGAACTATTTCTATGGAAACCCGGACCGGATCGGTTCGCTCTATCTGATCGCGGGATTCAAGGATATCAGCTGTGCTCTGTTCAATGAAGAAAGGACGCAGTGGGCCGAGACAGGGAATTTCCATACGATATATACATTGGATGATTCGTCAGCTCCGGGCTTTGAAACCGGTATGGTCACTGCACATATAGATAAAATCCCGTTCGACAGCTTTGGAGACAACTATAACGTTGCTATAGTCGGTCCTCCGCCTATGATGCATTTCTCCGCGCTGGGATGTATGAAAGCCGGTGTACCGGAGGATAAGATCTGGGTCTCTTATGAACGCAAGATGCAGTGCGCTGTCGGCAAATGCGGGCACTGTAAGGTCAATGAAACGTATGTCTGCCTGGAGGGACCGGTCTTCCACTATCCGAAAGCCAGAGCGCTGTTTGACTGAGCCTTTGGGATACCCGATACATGTAAGAAAACGGCGCCACATATGTGGCGCTGCCTTTGCCTTCAGTTCCTTTTCGGCATATTATTCTTCGAACTTTTTACCGTCATAGATGATCACGAAATAACACCTTGCGATCAGATTGTTGTTGGAATCATATACCCGGACCCTGACCTGTCCGGTCTCCTGCTCATGCTCATCCTTGCACTTCGCTTCTGCTCTGATGATCCCTTCCGTTGCTGTTCCAAGATATTCAATCCTGCCTTCAACAGCGAAACAATTATATCCATAGGCCAGAGCAGCGGCGCCCGAAGCGCTTTCCGCCAGGGAGTAAATTACTCCCGGATGTACATGCTTTCTGCCTACCAGGCTCAGATGTTTATCTGTGAGTTCGACTTCAAACACGGCTTTACCCGGTTCTCCGGAAACCATGTGCATTCCGTTTGCCACATTGAAAACATCGTTATTGTCGTAGAAATCTTTTAACATAGGATGTCCTCCCTGCAATGATAAAAAAATCCTCAGAAACCTTGAAAAACAACATTTCTGAGGAACTGAGTCTTAAAGAGGCGACGACCGGAATCGAAGGTCTGCACTTCTAAAAAAAATCAGTAAATAAAGGAGGTTTCGGCTCTTGTCTCCTTTAGTCAACCAACAGGTCAACCGATTAACGGTAGCTTCTCAGATTAATAAATGTCAGATTCATAAAGACCTCCTCATAAATGCAGTTATTGAAAATAGTATTCATTTAGTCCGACAGGCGTCAGTTCATAAATGCGATCGCACACCTCTTCCATGAACTTTCTGTCATGGGAAACACTGATGATCGCACCAGAAAAGTTTCTTAACGCATTTCTTACTACAGGTCCTGATAAAGGCGACAGGTTGCGGGTCGGCTCATCAAGGATCAGCACATTTGCATCTGACATGCTCAGCTTAAGAAGTATCAGTTTGGCTTTCTGACCTCCTGAGAGTTCTTCTATTGGGTGGTCCATTTCTGCAGCAGTATATTTCATTGAACCCAGGTAAGTGCGGATCCTGGTCTGTTCCGCCTTATCGTATCTTTCGCTTAAAAACTGAACAGGGGTCCTGGCCCCATCAATAAGGTCACCGTAGTTCTGAGGCATGTACATGGCACAGATATCGTTACGGGCAAGAAGTTGATCTGCAATTATCCTGATCAGGGTGCTCTTGCCGGTGCCATTTTCTCCGATGATGCAGACCTTCTCACTTCCGCGAATGAAAAGATGGATATTCTCTGCAAGTATTCGCACGCCATCCGGGCACATCAGTTTTTCAATTGAAAGATCCAGCACTGTCTTCCCAGCCGGAATGGCACAAGACCTGTTGTCAAACCTTATATACATCGCTTCTTCATGGTCTGGCACCTCTATGGCCTCTTCTTTTTGGCGCTCGTACCTGTGCTCCAGGGACTTGACTGCATGCATTTTCTTTTTCAGGAGTCTTCCGCCATGCGGATCCTGGCGCGAGATATTTTTCTGGTCACTGGAAACCTTCTCATAAATCCTACGGAATTTTTCTTCCTGTATCTTCATCTGCCTGCGCTGGTTCAGGGCCAGTGTCTCCTGATTCTTAAGATTTGCCTGGCGCATTGCCGTATACTCTGTAAACCCTGTTCGCATAAACGTGCAGCGGCTGACGGTCTTTCTTCTTACCTGCTCAATATGGATAACAGCATTTGCTGTGCGTTCAATCAGCACCTCATCATGAGAGATGAACAGCACAATGCCTGAGAAATCCTGAATAAAGCGCTCAAGCCATTCCAGGGTTTTAAGATCAATATCATTAGAGGGTTCGTCAAGCAGGAGCGCTGTGGGCTCTTCCATCAGCAGCCGGAGAAACTGCACCTTTATCTTCTCCCCGCCTGAGAGCTGTTTCATCTGCTGGTCACTGTAATAGATATCGCTTCTGAGGGAGAGCTGCGCGGCAAGCAGGCTCAGCTCTTTAGGATTTTTCTGAAAGAACAGATCGTTTCCGGAAAAGTATTCATAAACAGTCATGTTCTGATCAGACTCCGGCAGCTCCTGCGGAAGATAAGCTAATCGCTCATTATTAATGATCCGCTCGCCGGAACACTCTGTATAACTATATGTCAGCAGCGGGTCATATATCCATTTGAGCATGGTACTCTTACCATTTCCTTCTTCGCCTATTACCACGGCTTTATCGCCAGAGTTTAAGACAAAGGAAAAGTTACTGATGAGATTGTTCATATCTTTTGTATGCGTGATTGAAAGATTTTTGATCTGAAGCATATAGTACCTCCTTTATACCAGAAAAGCCTGCTCCATACCGAAGCAGACCCGTACAATTGGAAGAACTTATATGCCGAAAGCGCATAGAAGTAAATTCATTGGTTCCAAAATGAATACGATAATCCGATCCGGCATACACAAACAGGCCTTTACAGGCCAATAAAAATGTTTGAAGTAAACCAAATGAGATTATCTGATTATCATTCCTTCACCTGTCCGCTTTAATGCGCCTTTCTTTAGATTGAATTAATAATACCATCATATATAGGAAAGCACAATATGCTATCCCTTGTTATCTGTAACAAATAAAGAAGTCTAAGAAATATAATAAACTTATATTGAAAAAGAGTCGATTCTGATATGTACCCAGAATCCTGGACACATTGATTGGTCAATTAGGTGAAACACATGGATGCTTCCCTGTACTTTACAGGGGGCATCCATTTTGTTTTAGCCTGG
>JAZUNG010000139.1:0-6090 GCA_045604025.1 Lachnospiraceae bacterium
TTCCCTCTGAACAGTACCGTATCCGATGGCTCTCTCATTGACCTTTTCACTGCTCCTGGCCATCACGTCGTCGAATATCTGTTTGAGTTTGGCCAGTGTCAGATCACCCAGGAATGTATCCAGATCGATGGGCGGACGATATGCCTTTACCTCATCAGGCACAGACTCCTTTTTGTAGACCAGATGAGATGCCGAAACTGCCTTGTCCTTGAGCTCCACAGACATGAATTTGTACAGCTTGTATTCAAGGAGTTTCTGAACCAGTTCAGCCCTGGGATCTTCTTCATTGCCCTCTTCATCCACTTCCTTGGGAAGGAGCATCCTGGCCTTGATATCCAGAAGAGTCGCAGCCATCACCAGGAATTCGCTCATGACATCTGCATCAGTTTCATCCATCTGGCTCAGATACTCCAGATACTGATCTGTGATCGTTGAGATCGGGATATCATATATATCTACTTTATTCTTGTCGATCAGATGCAGCAGAAGGTCCAGAGGTCCTTCAAATGCATTCAGTCTAGCGGAAAAATCCAATTAATCTACCTCTTTATTTATTTGATCTGATCTGTATCACAACTATCTCCGGCTTGTTAAACAGTCTGAGATTGACAGTGTGGCTGCCACATCCCGCACTTACTATCAGTGTGCCACCGTTTCTTTCAAAACGTCCCCGGCTGTACCTGGGAAACAGCCTGAACTGGGGAGATATCAGTCCTCCTACTCTGGGAAGCCTGATAGCACCTCCATGGTAATGACCGCTCAGTATCAGGTCATATCCTGCATCCGCACACGAATGAAAAAAATCAGGACAGTGTGCCAAAATGATATTATACCTTGTTTCATCTGCCATGCCAACATAACGCCTGATGCTTTCAGCAGTCATTTTTTTAGGATTGGGCTTCCTGTAATATGAATAGCTGGCATCCAATCCGGTCAGTGTGATATTCTCATTCAGATGAGCTTCCTCATTACTCAGATATACCACATCCATCTGCTTCAGCTCATCCATGTAACTGCGATACCTGGCTCTGAACATCTTCAGGTCAGTCATGGCCTTCTCATGATTGCCAGGTGCATAGTAAACCGGGGCTATAACAGAGACCTGTCTTAAGAACGCCAGCGCATTAACGTCCGAAGAAACCTTTTTGGATATATTCAGGTCTCCTCCGACCAGGATCACATCCGGCTGTTCCCCTCGGATCAGGCTAATGAGTTTTTCATTATCTTTTCCATAGGTGCGGGCATGCAGGTCGCTTACAAAAACTGCCTTTATGTCATTTCCAGGGAGTATTTTTTCAGAATACAGATCATAGTGCTCTGCAGTTATGCAGTGCACTTCGTATATGCAGCGGGCCAAAAGGGCGATGATCAGCGCTGCCAGTATGCATATGACAATGATCAGTATCTCCAAAACAGTTCAGCCCTAATAAACGATCACCCGTGTTCCGTCAGGGATATTGTTGTAGATCCACTGAGCATTTTCTACTCTCATACGAACGCATCCATGTGAAAGCTTTTCTCCGAGCGCATTGCCTGAAGTGCTGACATTATATGTACCCTGATCATACAGGATGGAATGGAACAGATAGTCATCACAGAATCTGGTCCAGTAATACAGCGTATGCCCCTCACCGTCAACAAATGAATAGCCTCTTGGATACGGGCTGCCATATTCCGGCGAATATCCGATATAGAAGTCGCCCTCTACGGTATCCCAGCCCTTGCTCGGATCTCCTACTGTACACAGATAGAGCTGAACCGGGATCCATTCTCCGTCTATCCACTCATAGATCTTGGTAACGCATTTGTCGATACTGACCAGGATCAGATAATATGTCGAGCTGTCCAATCCTGCTGCCATATTATCCATAGACACTGTATTGATGTATTTGCCGTTGGTCCTGAACACTTCCAGTCTGTCATCTATGGTCACAGTCTCAGTAACATACTGACCGTCTGCATCGAAGTAATACCAGTCCCTGCCATCTTTGCCCCAACAGTTTTCTGCCATTGCTCCCGAAGGAAGCAGGAAATACCATCTTCCTCCCTGCCGAAGCCAGCCTGTCTTCATGGCACCAGTCTGAGGATTCAGATAGTACCATTTATTGTTTATTATCTGCCAACCTGTCCGCATAGCTCCTGAATCTCCCAGATAATACCAGCTACCGCTGACTTTCTGCCAGCCTGTCTGCATGGCTCCTGAATCTCCCAGAAAATACCAGCTGCCGCTGGCTTTCTGCCAACTTGTCCGCATGGCTCCTGAATCTCCCAGATAATACCAGCTGCCGCTGACTTTCTGCCAGCCCTTCTGCATGACACCGGAATCAGCCAGATAATACCAGCTGCCACTGACTTTCTGCCAGCCTGTCTGCATGACTCCTGTCTCAGGATGCATGTAAAACCAGTTGTCTTTGTCTTTTAACCACCCCTTCTGGGGGACTCCCAGCACATCGTAGTACCATTCGTTTGTAGAAAGATCCATTCTCCACCCGGTGAAGAATGAAGACGCCTGAACAGGCTCCGGTGCTATCGTATAAAATGACCCTGTCAGCATAAGAGCTGCCAGGACTATGGCTATGCCCCTGATGATCTTATTCATATCCATTCTCCCATCAATGTCAGAATAATTTATTCGCAGATTATTATTAGTTAGTATATCATAAATACGTTTATTTACATACAATAATTGCTCACCGGCTATATAAAAGGAGCAGGCGATCTGCCTGCTCCTTCAGTATTGTCATATATTGATCTGCTGCCTGCTGCGATCTGCACGATTACAGATCTGCCAGTTTCTTCAGATACTCATATCTGTCTTTTGCATCCTGCTCAGACTTGGCGAATAGCTTCTTTGCACGCTCAGGATCCTGCAGCTCCAGGGCTGTGTAACGGACCTCATTGTGCAGGAAGTCTGAATACTCTGTCGATGCTGCCTTGCTGTCCAGAACGAAAGGATTCTTGCCTTCAGCCTTGTTGCGTGGATCGTAACGGAGCAGATTCCAGTATCCGCTTGTTACAGCCTGCTTCTCTTCACTCTGCGCGTTCTTCATGCCGCCCTTGATACCATGGTTGATACAAGGAGCATATGCGATGATGAGTGAAGGTCCCTGGTAGCTCTCAGCCTCAGCAAATGCCTTGATGCACTGGTTCATATCTGCGCCCATAGCAATCTGGGCAACATATACATAACCGTAGCTCATGGCGATCTGGGCAAGGTCTTTCTTCTTGACGTCTTTACCTGCTGCAGCGAACTGAGCTGTTGCACCTGTAGGAGTAGCCTTGGATGACTGGCCGCCTGTATTGGAGTAAACCTCTGTATCAAGCAGGAGGATGTTGATATCCTTGCCGCTGGCGATAACGTGGTCAAGTCCGCCGAAACCGATATCATAGCCCCAGCCGTCTCCGCCGATGATCCACTGACTCTTCTTGGACAGATACTCCTTCTGAGCCAGGATCTCAGCACATGCGTCACATCCGCAGCTTTCCATTGCTGCTACCAGAGCCTCTGTTGCGGGACCGTTTGCAGCTCCGTCAGCAAATGTGCTGATCCATGCAGCGCCTGCTGCCTTGATATCTTCCTTGTCAGTAGAAGCGATCAGGTTCTCAACCTTCTCTTTCAGAGCTCCTCTGATAGCATTGTTGGCCAGAACCATACCATAACCGAACTCCGCAGCATCTTCAAACAGTGAATTGCTCCATGCAGGTCCCTGTCCCTTCTCATTTACCGTGTAAGGTGTGGAAGGTGATGAGTTGCCCCAGATAGATGAGCATCCGGTTGCATTAGCGATGTATGCTCTCTCACCGAAGAGCTGAGTCATCAGCTTGGCATAAGGAGTCTCTCCGCAGCCTGCACATGCGCCTGAGAACTCCAGCAGAGGCTTCTTGAACTGGCTGCCCTTGACTGTGGTCTCTTTGAACTTCTCCAGAGCCTCTTTCTTGACAGGGACGGTTATGCCGTAGTCGAATACTTCCTGCTGATCCATCTGAGTCTCAATAGGCTGTAGGGTAAGAGCTGCACCCTTTCTGTTGCCAGGGCAGATATTGGTACATGATCCGCATCCTGAGCAGTCCAGAGTGGATACTGTCATGGCGAACTTGAATCCCGGAAGGCCTGTAGCATCTTTCAGCTTGAGTGATGCAGGTGCTGCAGCAGCCTCTTCATCGGTCAGGATGACCGGACGGATAGCTGCATGAGGACATACATAAGCACACTGGTTGCACTGGATGCAGTCATCAGGATTCCAGCAAGGTACGTCAACTGCGATACCTCTCTTCTCATATGCGGCAGTTCCTGAAGGTGTGTAACCATTCTGATAATCCAGGAATGCTGATACAGGGATATTATTACCTTCCTGCGATGAAACAGGAGTCTGAATATTGTTAACGAAGTCAATGACTTCTTTGTTTGTTCCGGTATGAACTACTCCGAGAGGCTCGTCCTTGGCATCTTTCCAATCTGCAGGGATCTCAACCTTGACAACCTGCTCTGCACCTGCATCGATAGCAGCATAGTTCATGTTGACAATAGCATCACCCTTGCGGCCGTAGGTCTTCTTGGCAGCCTCTTTCATCAGACGGTTTGCATCATCTGCAGGGATGATATTTGCCAGTTTGAAGAATGCTGACTGAAGCACGGTATTGATCCTTCCGCCCAATCCAATCTCTTTGCCGATCTTAATACCGTCAATGGTATAAAGGTTGATATTGTGCTCGGCGATATATCTCTTGGCCTGTCCGGGCAGATGCTCAGACAGTTCATCTACATTCCATGAACAGTTCAGCAGGAATGTTCCGCCGTCCTTGACATCCTGTACCATATTGTACTTGCGGACATATGAAGGGTTGTGGCACGCAACAAAATCTGCCTGGTCGATCAGATATGTGGACTTGATAGGATCCTTGCCGAAACGCAAGTGAGATACAGTTACACCGCCTGACTTCTTGGAGTCATAATCGAAATATGCCTGTGCATACTGATCTGTATTGTCACCGATGATCTTGATGGAGTTCTTGTTGGCACCTACTGTTCCGTCAGCTCCAAGGCCCCAGAACTTGCAGCAGATGATAGAATCAGGAACTGTTACAGGATTGTATGATGCATCCAGTGACAGATGGGTTACATCATCATTGATACCGATGGTGAACTTCTCTTTCTCAGTATTCTTAAATACTGCTATCAGCTGTGCGGAATTGGTATTCTTGCTGCCCAGACCATAGCGTCCTGTAAAGATAGGTGTGTCATGGAACTTACTGCCGCGAAGTGCTGCAACAACGTCCAGATACAGAGGCTCACCCAGAGCTCCGGGCTCTTTTGTACGGTCAAGAACACTTATTCTCTTAACTGTCTCAGGTATGGCAGCGATCAGGTGCTTTGCACTGAAAGGTCTGTACAGACGTACCTTTACGATACCGAACTTGCCGCCCTGTGCATTCAGGAAATCGATAACTTCCTCAGCCGTCTCACATACAGAACCCATGGCGATGATGACATGCTCAGCATCGGGAGCACCGTAATAATTGAACAGACCGTAGTTTGTACCGATCTTGGCATTTACCTTGTTCATATACTCTTCCACTACATCTGGAAGAGCCTCGTAATGCTTGTTGCTGGCTTCTCTTACCTGGAAGAAGATATCAGGGTTCTGAGCAGAGCCCATCTGACATCCGCGCTCAGGATTGAGTGAAGAAGCCTTGAATGCTGCAACAGCATCCATATCTACCATGTCTTTCAGATCTTCATAATCCCATACCTCGATCTTCTGGATCTCATGGGATGTTCTGAATCCGTCAAAGAAATTTACAAAGGGAACTCTGCCCTTGATGGCGCTGCAGTGAGCTACCGGAGTCAGGTCCATTACTTCCTGAACGCTCGATGAGCACAGGAATGCAAATCCGGTCTGGCGGCATGCGTATATATCAGAATGGTCTCCGAAAATAGAAAGAGCGTGTGAAGCGATCGCTCTGGCTGATACATCTATAACACCGGGAAGCTGCTCACCTGCGATCTTGAACATATTCGGGATCATCAGGAGCAGACCCTGAGATGCGGTGAATGTGGTTGTGAGAGCACCTGCTGCAAGTGAGCCATGA
>JAZUNG010000140.1:0-4406 GCA_045604025.1 Lachnospiraceae bacterium
TGCAGGCAGGTGTTATTGGATTTGTGCTAAGGCCTGCAAGGTTATTGAAACTATAATTGTGAGAATGAGAAAGAGCCGGCCTCGCGCCGGCTCTTTCTCCGCCATAATGAAATAGTGCAGGGGTGTTGCTTGCAGTCCCCCTCGGAAACAGATATTTTACAGTGCCCGAGTCTGCAGTTTTCTTTCGAAAGCAGATAAAGGAAACAGGAGCGCCGCTTGCAGTCCCCCCTCGGAAACAAATAATGTAAACAGGAGCGTCGCTTGCAGTTCCACCCGAAAAGTGTTATAAATAACAGGATAAAAAACTGATCCATTGAAAAGTGTGAATGCCGGCTGGCCGTTCGGGCCGGCCGGCATTCACCGCTTTACTTAATGGCCAGCCAAAGAGGGGTTTGAAATAATGGCGGCGGTTAGTGTAAAAAAAGTCGGACGGGACCTCACCGAGGGGCCGATCCTCAGAAAACTGATACCATTTGTGCTTCCCATCGTTCTCGCTAATCTGGTGCAGCAGCTTTACGGCCTCGTAGACCTGATCATCATCGGCAAGTTCATGGGCTCCACCGGCACGGTCGGTGTATCGGTCGGCGGCGAGATCAACGATATCATCCTGCCGCTGGCGACGGCGTTTTCGTCGGCCGGGCAGATCCTGATCGCCCAGCTCGTCGGCGCCCGCGCGGAGAAAAAGAAAGAGCAGGCCATTGGCACGCTCCTGACATTGATGCTGTTCATGGGATTCTTCTTCATGATCGTTGTTATGGCGCTGCACAAGGTATTCCTGCGCATGCTGAACTGCCCGGAAGACGCATTCGGGCAGGCGACCAACTACATGATGATCACCGCGTTCGGCATCCCGTTTGTCATGATGTACAATGCGGTCTGCGGCGTGCTCAGGGGTATGGGCGAGTCCAACCGCCCGTTCATGTTTATCTGCATTGCGGCCGTGGCCAACATCGTCATGGACATTATCCTGGTCGTACCCTTTCACATGGAAGCGGCCGGAACCGCGATCGCCACGCTGATCTCGCAGATAGCGTCATTCGTGGCGGCATTTATATTTATGTACAAGAGGAGGGAGCAATTCGGCTTCCACCTGTCGCTGTCATATCTGAAGATCGACCGCGACTCGCTGCGCGTGATCCTGAAGCTGGGCATTCCGCAGGCAGCCCGCTCCATGTTCGTGCGCTTCTCGATGTTCTATGTAAACTCCAGCATCAACGCGTACGGTCTGGTAGTTTCCGCAACCAACAGCGTGGGCCACAAGATCCTGAGCTTCACCGAGCTGTACTGCTCGAGCTTCCAGTCGGCATGCTCGGCGATGATCGGTCAGAACCTCGGTGCATGCAAGAAGGACCGCGCTGCCAAGACGGTCTGGTACGGCCTGGCTGTCACTATGGCCATCGCGGTGGTTGCCGCAGTGATAATATACTTCTTCCCGAACCAGCTCTACCGCATCTTTACGAACGACGAGGCCGTCATCGAAATGGGCCTGATCTACATGCGGCTGCTGATCATTCACCTGTTCTTCTCGGCGTTTATCGGACCGATGCAGGCCATGGTCCTGGGAAGTGGAAATGCGTCACTGAACTTCGTCATCGGCATCACCGACGGCGTGATCTGCAAGGTCGGTTTCGGCGTTCTGCTGGCGTATGTGTTTAATATGGGTTACCTCGGATTCTGGTGGGGCAACGCGTTCTCCAGAGCGATCCCGGGTCTGATGTGTCTGATCTACCTGCTGAGCAGGAAGTGGGAGAAGCGCAAGCTCCTGACGGAGCCCGGCAGTAAAGATAAAAAGAGGGAGGTTGGCGAGAGCTGAAATGTATAACAGATACTATTCTTACGACAACATTGATCTGTGGGACGGTGATGCATGGAAGGATTATTTCAGTCCGGTCAGGTATCTGTTCCTGCGGGTAGAAGAGATCAACCACGAGCGCTTCCGTGTGCAGCCGCATACCGGCGCGTACGAGGGCAGGACGGATGGTATATACAATGCCAAGACAATGAGCAATTTTTATCAGGAGTATATAGACAGATGGGCCGCCCGCGGCATGTATTTCCATGCGACCGAGATGGGGAGCGTCTGCTGGACTGCCATGATCCCTGACGAGGTACGCACAGGCCAGTCGCGCGCGCCGAAGGTTCTGGTCGTGCTGGGTGACGCTGACTACAGCGATCCGAACTGGATGATCCATGCCCTGATCAGAAATGACGACATCACGGACATGGCCGCAGCCGAGCGGATGGTCGTTCTCTATATAAATATGAACGGAGTGAACTACAGCGGAACGCCGTTCGGTGTCATCCAGGAGTTCTCCGTCATTTACAATCTGCTGATGGACCATCTGTATCTGGACGTGAGACCGCTGGAGGCTGAGGGCGTCGGCCTGGATGATATAGAAGGGTATACACCTGATGGCACTGCGGTTGAGGATCTGAACGGGATCCCGGTAGTAGAGATCTCACACCGCTGGCAGAACATGTACAGCGGAGTTATGGATATAGGCGCAGGGTGGCTGCAGCATCCGCTGTTCGATAAAGATGCATTTATACATTCGCCTCAGGGCAGGGCAGCCGCAGAGAGTCTCGCATATGAACACCGGTTTGACACGCTGGACAGCGGAGAGTTCACCGAGTACTGGCGCAGCAGAGGTCTGGAGATCACATCGCACGACTATAAAGATTATCAGTGGATCTCATGCGTTCCGCTGCGTTGCAGCGAGCAGGCAGCAGGCGAGAAACTGCCGGTCATGCTGATCTTCATCGAGGTCACTTATCAGGATCCGCACCAGCCGATCACTGCCTGCGCGGTCTATCACGATTATCTGGAGCTGGCGGCAGCAGGCGAAATGATACTGCTGTTCTTCGCGCTGGAAAGCCCCGACGCCAACGACATGTTCTATCCGATCACGCTCGAGGCGGCGCAGATCTATCCGATCGACCTGAGCAGAGTGTATGTGACCGGGCAGTCGCATAACGGATATTTCGCAGAGAGATTCGCTCATACTCATCATGACAAGGTTGCGGCTGTAGCCCCTCTTGGTATTCATCCGGGATTTCCGGAGCCGGAGTGGAGTACTTCGATCGTTCCGGTCACAGACGAAATGGTCGAGGAGGCCGCTGGCTTCGACATGCCGACCATAGTCATTACCAGCAGAGCGGAGAGCCGTAACGGCAGGCTCCACTGCAGGCAGGATGACGAGCAGTTCTACAGCGCAGCGCGCGCATGGCAGAGGCGCATGAGAGCGCAGCGCTGCCAGGTTCCTTCTGTGGAGGAAGTCAATGCCACGCTGACGGATCCCAACACACTTCGGGCCAGGATAGGATTCCCGGTGGACAGCGCCAAGGAGGAGTACCATTTCGGCGCACCGGTGTATATCGGAGACCTGGTAAATGCTGAGGGAAAGAACCATTTCCGCCTGGCCATGCTGGAAAACAACACGCATATCATCTCCGCGCAGATGCCGGAGATATCATGGGAGTTCCTGAAACGGTTTGCCCGCGACCTGGAGACCGGTGAGACGATAGAGCTGTACTAACAGCGCCTGATCTGATGGGAAATGCATAAGCAACAGTAATATACAACATGGATGCACAGTCTGAGCTGCTCAGTCACATCTTTGATCTGGCAGAGCGCAGCTACAAACAGAATATATATACCTTCACGGGATTTTTAAGCCAGGGAGAGCAATCGGATGTTCTGGCTGCCGGCCGCGAGCTGGCATACGTGCCGTACACATTCTTCGGCGGATGCGAGGGCTGCGAGCGGCGCATGCTGAGATTCGGCTCGGAGGAAACGCTCGGGTACGCTGCGGATTTTCCCATCAGTACGCTGAAGGTGAGCCCTCTTCTGGAGAAGTTCTCTGACGATCTGACGCACAGGGATTTTCTGGGAGCGCTCATGAATCTGGGGGTAGAGCGTGAAGTCGTCGGCGATATCGTCGTGCGCGGCAACAGTGCATACATCTTCTGTGAGGATGCGATGGCGGGGTATCTCGCGCAGAACCTGACCAGGATCCGTCACACGAGTGTCAAATGCGAGATCTCGAAGGAGTGCCCCCGGGAGGCCAGACCGGTCTTTGCGGAGGCGGAGATGCCGATAGCGTCATTGCGCGCGGATGCACTGGTTGCCGCGGTATTCAATCTGTCCCGCAGCAAATGTGACGAGCTCTTCAGGGGCAAATGCATTTTCATAGACGGCAGACAGTGCGAGAAGGGCAGCACCTCCCTGAAGGAGGGGCAGCCGCCCTGGGGGCGGGGCTTTGGCAAGTTTATATATGACGGTTCCGGAGGCATGACCCGCAAGGGCCGGGTGTACGTGAGGATCAGAAAGTATGTCTGAATAAGAGTACCCGGGAATGTGAAATGGTTGAATACAACAATACATACAAAACTGATAGGAATTATAA
>JAZUNG010000141.1:0-8433 GCA_045604025.1 Lachnospiraceae bacterium
GTGCATGCGGAAAGACCGGCACAGGCTCTATTGCCGAGCCGTCTGCCGAGAGCACCTCTGCTGTGGAAACTACCACTGCTGCCATTGAAACAGAGAGCACTTCTGAGCTGACCACTACCGAAACCACCACAGAGGAAAGCACTACACCTGAAACTTCCGAAGAAACCACTGAACCGGAAACAGAAGAAGAGACTGAACCCGAACCGGAAACAGAAGAATATGTAACAGAGGAAGCTCAGGACGAAGATTCTGATGGGGACTCTGAGGATCCCGAAGAATACAGATCCTCCAGCCAGGATACATCCGGCTACTCTATCGACGTCAATCTGACATATGGATGCGTCACCGTCTATTATGATGGTGAACCGATCAGAGCTATGCGCGCGTCGGTTGGTACCAGCGGAGGTTGCGAGACTGTCGTCGGAGACTTCTCCATAGGCGGAGGTGCAGAATGGATGTATATGGAGGGCGATGTATGGGCCCAGTATGCGACCAGATTCTATGGCGCATATCTCTTCCATTCTGTTCCCTACTACTCCCAGGATCACGGAGACCTCGAATACAATGACTACAATCTGCTGGGTTCACCCGCTTCGCTCGGATGCGTCAGACTGAGCGTTGAAGATGCCAGATGGATATATTACAATATGCCTTACGGAACTCCTGTCCATACATTCTATGACAGCTCCGGTCCCGGACCTCTGGGAAAACCAGGAGGATACTGGATTCCTACTGATATCGTAGAACTGCGTGGCTGGGATCCCACAGACCCTGTTGATGGCAATCCCTGGCCGCACTATTATGTTGATATTACAGCACCTGATATCAGTATCGGTGTCGGTGATCCATCTGACAGTATCTATGATGAAGTAACGGTTATAGACAGATACGGAAACGATGTCAGCGGTTATGCAGAATTCAGTGATTCAGTTGATACATCCGAGGAAGGCATATATACTGCATATGTCAGTGTCTCAATAGGCGGTTACTATTATGATGAGGTATCATTTACTGTAACGGTCGAAAGCGGATCTGCGCATGAAGAGCCAGATGATGCTGACACTGCGGACACTGCAAATACCGAAGATGTAGAAGAAGCCGAAGATACATCTGCTGACGAAGAGTTAGCTGAAGAATGATATGCGATGAAGTTTCATCAGCGGGCGAACGGCAAGTTAAAAATGCTGTTTGACAAATTACCGGTGATCATATGAGCAATAACAATACAAGAAAAAAACAGGAACTGAAAAGAAAGCGCCGTATGCGCGTGATCAGAAACAGATGTCTGGCGGCTCTGGTTCTGGTTTTGATCGTTGTGCTCATCATCCTGCTGATCCGCTCATGCGGTAAGGATAAGACTCCGGAAAACCCTGAAACCAATACACAGACCGAGACCAATGAAGAACCGGCAAGAAAGATCGAGGGTACCAGTCTGACATACAATGATGTGCCTATAGGGGATTCTGACCTGCTTGATGTCATCAAAGGCACTGCATATGTACGGACTGCAGTAGAAAAATCCGATGATGTGATCACCCCTTCAGAAAATGACAGCTATATCATCCGTGTCAACCTGGCACATGGATGTACTACAGTCTATCAGCTGGATTCTGCAGGAAAAGAAACTCCGATAAAGGCATTTGCATGCTCTGTTGCCAGAGACGGTCATGAAACTCCTGAAGGTGAGTACTATCTGGACGAATGGTATGACTGGTGCTATCTGGCAGATGGGACATATGGACAATATGCATACAGACTGGTCATGGGTGATATCACAGACATCATGTTCCACTCTGTTCCATACCTCACACAGTCAAAGGACAATCTGGAATGGGGTGATTATGACAAGCTGGGTTCGCCCGCATCACTGGGCTGTATCAGAATGAGTGTTGCTGATGTAAGATGGATCTGCAAGAACGTAGGTCATGGAGTTCATGTGATCGTCTACTCTGACCCTGCTTCTCCCGGTCCGCTTGGAAAACCCGGATCGTTCTTTGTACCGTGGGATGCAAAAAAGATCAGCGGATGGGATCCCACCGATCCTGATACAGAGAATCCATGGCATAAGTTCGAACTGACATTCTCAGCTCCTGATCAGATCACCATACCTGCAAAAGATACCATCATGGATCTGACTCCGTATCTGAGTATTACTGATAATTATGGAAACGACCTGGCAAAATATGCATCATTTACCTGCAATGACAGGCAGTATGGATTCAGCTATTCTACAGTAAACCAGGAAGATATAGCCACATATCCCGAGTATGAACAGAGCGATCTGGTTAAGTATGATTATACAGGAATAGATGTCAGCACTCCGGGAACTTACGATCTGGTCGTCAGTGTCAGCATAGGTCCTGTGAAGGCATACCGTGCCCTGCAGATCGTTGTGGTCAAATAAAGACCCGTCGCTCTAGCGCTTCCCTTCTTTGAACATACGCATCATTTCATTGGTAAGGCTGTAGCTGTCCGGCTGCAGCTCTATTTTGTCCCGTTCTACCCACTGGGCAAACTTCAGTTCATTTTCATCCATCCGTATCTCAGTGCTGCCATCTACGTCACAATAGAACCCTGACAGCATATCATTTGCAATCCCCCATGGCTGGGACTTGTAGTAACGGATATTCTTTACACGCAGGCCGGTTTCTTCCATGACCTCACGCTCTACAGTTTCCTCTAGAGTCTCACCTATCTCAGCAAATCCTGCGACCAGGGCATAATGGCGGAATCCTCCCCTGTACTGTGTGAGCAGCAGACTGTCGCCATTAGTAACTCCTATGATGACTGCAGGCATGATACGTGGATAGATATTGCGGTTGCAGACAGGACAGTGCATAGCTCTCTCATGGTCTGAAAAATCATTCCTTCCGCCGCACCTACCGCAGTACACACTGTCAATATACCACTGCCACAGATGGTAACCGGTAAATGTTATCATGCCCATCAGGTTCGAAGAAACTCTGCGGATAGCTGTAATATCTGTATACTCAAATAGATCAGACTCTATCAGCTGATCGCTGACATCCAGATAGAATTCGATCTCATCGATAGCAAATGCATATATGATACGTTCAGTATGTTCCTGGCTGATCTCCTGATATACAGGAAAAGGGATCCCCCGCAGGATCATCTCATCCGACAGTCCGGCATCCTTCCTGAGCAGCATCTTCTTGCCATCGAAGCACAGAACTATGCTGTCTGCAGCCGGGACTGCCTGTGGTCTGAATTCATTGTGAAACTTGTGCGGCATGATATCCTGGATCATAGTACTCATCCACCTTTCATATTGCCTGTATTGATCAATCTATATCTCTGACCGGTTTACTGCGCTGTACGCGATGTTCACCGTTAATGATACGCGCCGCCTTCAATATGCCGATCTGCGTCTTGCTGTCAGTGATCTGACCCTCCATAACCAGACGCACTGCCTCTTCAAGCGGCAGCTCGAACAGGTTCAGGAATTCATCTGCATCCAGATGCTGAGTTCCCGCATGCAGTCCTGTAGCCAGATACATAGTGATCTTCTCATCAGAATACGCAGGTGCAGGATAAAATATTCCCAGCTCCTGCCAGCGGTCTGCTGTATAACCGGTTTCCTCCTTCAACTCTCTTCTGGCTGCTTCCAGCCGATCCTCCTCCGGATAGTCCAGCTTGCCCGCAGGAATCTCCGTGATCACTTGACCTACAGCATACCTGTACTGTCTTTCCAGTATAACATGACCATCATCCGTTACGGGAATGATACATACAGCACCTATATGCCTGATAACCTCTCTTACTGCACTGTTGCCATTTGGAAGACATACCCGGTCCTCAAAAACATGCAGAACCGTTCCATCAAATATCTCTTCAGAAGTCTGCATGAGCTCAGTCAGCATATCCTGTTCTTCTGAATCTGTTTTATCTACACCCATTATGTCAACCTGCCTGATATATCAGAATATAACAGGAGCTGCTGTAATGCAGCCCCCATCATTTCAGCTGTTTTGAATTGTAACTGACTGTCGGAACTATTTCAACGGAAACGTGAATTAATCGTCCAAATACTCTCTGTAGTCTTCTTCACTGGAAAACAGCATGTATTTGCCGCTGACGTAGCCCATGTAACCTGACGGTGTGATATAACCCTTCATCTGGCACCTCCCATCCTGACTGACTGATGTCTGTTTCTACCCTCTTCAGAGCGTCTGTAGAGCCTCATATCTTCGAGATAAAGGCAAACTGAAGTAATTCCTGCAACAAGCAGTAAAGCGCATATAAACGTGAAATAAAGCGGTTTACCGGGCACATATCCCAATCCGCTGAATCCGATCACAGCAAGGGACAGTCCCATGATAAGTTTGAAGTAAGATGGTTTTCTGAGAGTTCTGTTCATAATGCACCTCCATATCTCTTTTATGAGGCAATGATACTATATGAGGTGTCCCAAAAAACGGACAGCAATAAAAAACAGGCACTTCATTCAAAGCGCCTGTTTCAGTATGTATGATCCGATCAGGATCAGAAATCGAATTCGTATCCCAGCCCGAGTTTCTCGTTGATCTCGTGAACTTCTTTCTGTACTGCTGCAGTCAGAGGAACGCCCTTTTCCTTACGTTCCTGCCATACGAGGTATTCCTTCTCTCCTGCGGTATAGATACGGTCCTGACCTGCCGCCTTTTTGGAAGCACGGAGTGCACGGCAGATATCTCCTGCGATCTTCTTAAACTCCTCTTTTCCGACAAAAGCATCAGGATCGACCACGAAGAAGAAATGTCCCAGGTGATACATGCGTTTGTTGCCGTTCTCATCAACTCCTGAGAGAGCCTTCATGAACTGTCCTCCTGCCAGTGCTGCGGAAAGGATCTCTACAACTGCCGCATATCCATAGCCCTTGTATCCTCCCATCTCATCTCCTGCGCCTCCCAGAGGTGCCAAAGCTGCAGTTCCAGCAACCAGAGCCTTCAGGATCTCCTCGCTGTCAGTCATGATAGAGCCATCCTGTGCGATAACCTGACCTGCCGGGGTCGGCTTGCCCTGTCTTGCGTAGTACTCTATCTTGCCTCGCTGTACAATAGATGTTGCGCAGTCGATGCAGAATGGAAATTCCTCATCTGTAGGCAGTCCGAATGTCAGAGGGTTGGTACCCATCATATTTTCTACACCAAATGTAGGTGCGATAGAAGGACGTGCATTGGTACCGGTGATACCGATCAGGCCCTCTTTGGTAGCCATGGTAGTCCAGTATCCTGCAATACCATAATGTGTGGAATTGCGGATAGCGCCTCCTGCCATTCCATAAGCTTTGGCCTTCTCGATCAGTTTGTTCATCATGTGATAGCTGGCGACCATTCCCATACCGTCATGTGCATCCATAACTATGGTAGTAGGAGTTTCTTTTACGATCTCCAGGTCTGTTGTGGGAAGAAGTGTGCCATTTACGATACGGTCGATGTAGATAGGTTTGAAACGGTTGCAGCCGTGGCTTTCGATACCGCGTCTGTCACTCTCCAGAAGCACGTCAGCACAGATTGCCGCGTCCTCTCTGGGTACTCCGTAGCCCACAAAAGCATCGATCAGGAAACTGTTCATTTTTTCCCATGAAACATATTTTCTTGCGTCTTCCATATTGTATATGTGTCCTTTCATCCGGCGAGTGCCGGGATTATTCAGCCTTTTGATCAGGCAAATCCGGTATACAGATCAATACCTCACCTATGATAACACAAACCCGGATATAAAGGAAGAGTATCTGTCATAAGGTGCGTGATACTTTCCTTTCCAATTGATGTGACGGATCAGGTGGCTCTGACTTTTTTTCGCATATATTCAAGAGTCCTGTACAGAGTGTCTCCCTGGAACAGTTTATCAATATTCCCTGCCAGATCGATCTGGTACTTCGTCCCTATGCGGACCAGTTCTTCCTGAAGAGCCTGCTCCTTCCGGCTGGAACGGTCAGCAAGTACATCATCAAATGTCAGCTGTCTGCCCTCCTCCGTGATCAGATTATATATACCGGCCCCAACCAGACGTACCGGCCTCATCTCAACCTGATCAAGCATGTCCACGGCTTCCCTGTATATATCTATTGCTGAGCGTACTGACTCGATTGCCCTGGATCTGGATATACTCTTCATATCTCCGTATGTCAGTTTGAGAGAGACTCCGTTTCCTATGAGTCCTACTCTACGGGCTCTGCGTTCCACACTCATGGAGAGCAGCAGCAATGCGTCTTTCAGAAACTCTCTGTCATTTACATCACTCTGAAATGTCACTTCCCTGCTGATCGATCGGGCGTCCTCCGCTCTGTAAGGAACGACAGGCCTGTCATCAATTCCGGAAGCCAGCTGAGTGATCATCTTCCCCTGTTTCCCAAGCAGCTGTATGACCAGTCCCGGATTCTCCCTGACATCTCTTACCGTTCTGATGCCTGCTGACCTGAGGCGCTCGGCGGTCTTTTCTCCTACTGTATAAATAGCTCTGACATCCCTGTCAATGATCAGGTTAACATACTCCTGCGGGGTCCTGATCTCAAAATACCCGTCCGGTTTCTTCTCCTCGCTGGCAGTCTTGGCAGCTGTTTTGGAATAAGCAATGCCTACTGAGCAGTTCAGATGCAGTTCATCCTTCGTACGCTGTTTGATCAGGCGGGCCATCCTGCAGGCATCATCGAAGTCGGCTGCCTTGCCCGCGGTATCTATATATGCCTCATCCAGCGCAATGCTCTCCAGAGAGGAGGCATAATCATTCCATATAACATGGAGCTGCTTTGAGACAGCCCTGTATTTTTCGAAATTCGGATGCATATAGATACCGGAAGGACACAGGCGATATGCCTCTTTGATATTCATTCCGGAATGTACTCCATACTTTCTGGCTTCATAGCTGCAGGTGGCAACCACTCCCCTCTCAGTGGGAAGTGACCCGATGATCAGAGGCTTCCCGGAAAGGGACGGATCATCTCTGATCTCAACCGATGCATAGAAGGCATCCATATCTACATGTATGATTATACGATCCAAAATCCCTCCGGATGCAAAGGCCGGATCTGATTCAGATTCCGGCCTTGTATTACAGTTGCATTATTATTCAGATAGTTGGCCACTTCTGGTCTTTGTCACTCATATTCAGCGGAGTACCGTCTGTCAGCATATATCCTTCAGCTGAAGCACTGCCATTATAAGTACCGGTCACTTCTGGCCAGGTGATACCTATGGACGGGTCATTCCACGCCAGTCCGCCTTCATCGTTGGCATGATAGAAATCATCGCATTTATAGCAGAATTCAGCAGTGTCTGACAGGACCAGGAATCCATGCGCAAACCCGCGCGGTATCAGAAACTGCCTTTTGTTTTCTTCAGACAGGAGCTCCCCATGCCATTTTCCATATGTTGCTGAGCCCTCACGCAGATCCACTGCTACATCAAAGACTGTTCCCTGTATCACACGGACCAGCTTGGTCTGTGGATAGTTGATCTGAAAATGCAGACCGCGCAGCACGCCTTTCATGCTCATGCTCTGATTGTCCTGAACAAATGTGATATCTATGCCGGCTTCTTCCATATCGCGCTGGCTGTATGTCTCCATAAAATATCCGCGGCTGTCGCCATGGACGGTGGGTGTGATCACACACAGTCCCTCAATGCCGCTTAAATTTTTCTCAACTGTTATCTGTCCCAATGTTTTCTCCTGATAATTATCTGTTATCTGTTGAATCCGGTAATATATTCGCTCAGCCCAGCTCACCGATCTCATGCAGGAACCTGCCCACAGCATCCTGCCATGACGGAAGCGGGGTAAATCCTTCACATTCCAGTTTACTCTTGTCCAGTCTGGAATTGAACGGTCTGGCGGCTTTGCTGAGTCCATACTCCGCAGTAGTTACCGGGATCACCTCAGTCTCTAAGCCAGTCTGTCTGTATATCTCCTTCGTAAAGTCGTACCAGCTGATAAACGCACCTGCCGGATCCTCGCTGTTGGTCGCATGATAATATCCGTATTTCTCAGTCTCCGCCATATCAATGAGGAGTCTGGCCAGATCCAGAGTATATGTAGGTGTACCGATCTGATCGTTTACCACGCGCACGCTGTCATGGGTCCTGCCCACATTCAGCATGGTCCTGATGAAGTTCTTGCCATTCAGCCCGAATACCCATGCTATGCGGACGATAAAGTATTTTGACAGAGTCCTGCTGACAGCCATCTCACCTTCGAGTTTACTCTTTCCGTAGACATTTAACGGTGCATACTCTGTGCAGTCGGGATCCCAGGGTGTGCTCCCCTGTCCGTCGAACACGTAATCAGTAGAAATATATATCATCTTCGCATCCAGCCCCAAGGCCGCGTCAGCTATGTTCTGAGTTCCCTGAGAATTGATGGCGTAAACCTTCGGCTGGTTTTCTTCGTCCTCTGCCGCATCTACTGCAGTCCATGCCGCGCAGTGAATGATCA
>JAZUNG010000142.1:0-3050 GCA_045604025.1 Lachnospiraceae bacterium
GAGAATGGAGGCAAACGGCGCCAAGGCTTACCTTGTAAATACAGGCTGGAACGGCACAGGCAAACGTATCTCCATCAAGGATACCCGTGGCATCATCGATGCTATCTTAAATGGTGCGATCATCGGGGCTCCGACCAAGCAGATCCCTTACTTTAACTTCGAGGTTCCTACAGAGCTCGAAGGTGTGGCTACTGACATCCTGGATCCTCGAGACACTTATGCAGACGCTGCTGAGTGGGATGCCAAGGCTCAGGATCTGGCTGGCAGGTTCATCAAGAACTTCGCCAAGTATGAGGGCAATGAGGCCGGCAAGGCACTGGTTGCTGCAGGTCCTCAGCTGTAATGGAGCAAACCACTCCGAAGATAATCGGAAAAAAGCAGATAGTCGCGCTTTTTTCCATATATGTGATATACGGCCTAGCTCAGGCATCAAATGAGTTCAGGACACTGTTTTTAAAAGAGCAGGGAATGACGGCCACCGAGTGTGGCCGTGTTCTTGCTACGGCCAGTTTGCTGACCGTATTTGCAGGTCCTCTGGCCAGCGCACTCGCTGACAAACTCCGCTCCAGAAGAAAGGTATATCTGATCTCGGCGTCTCTGTGGCTGCTGTCACTGGTGGCATTGCTGCTGGTTGGCCAGTACAATATCGCCGGGTTCCTGCTGTGCGCTGGAATCATGCCGCTCATGAGCGTATTCGACCCGATCACCTACAATATGATCGAGGCGAGCGGTGTAAATGCGTCCATGATGGTACAGAAGCTGGACTTCAGTATCATCCGCGTGGCACTGAGCATCGGATACTGTCTGATCAATTTCGCTTACACACCGCTGGTATCGAGATTCGGGCCCGCCATGCCCTTCACATGCACGGCGGTTCTGGTCGTGGTCCTGCTCATCCTTTCGGGTACGCTGAAAGCATTCGAAACAGAGCAGAGAGCAGAGGTCCCCAAAGAAAAGAAACAGCTGAATGTAAAGAGGATATTCACCAATTACTACCTGATGTCATTCCTGATCCTGGGGCTGATCCTGGCTATGGGAAGCAGCAGCGGCTCATATCTGGTATATCTGATGAATGAGATCGGTATGGATACTGCACTGGTCGGGACAGCCAGCGGCATCAGGGTCGCAGGTGAGATCCTGATGATGCTCAGTCTGACTCTGGTGAAGAAGAAAGTATCTGTTCCCCTGCTGCAGGCTGTCGCTGTCTGCATCTCGATGGCGCAGATGATCATCTATATGACGGTCAGAGAGCCTTATATCATCCTGGCTGCCCTGGCACTGGGCGGAGCCGCAGGCGGTATCACGATCGGAACCAGAGCAGTATATCTCAGGTCACTGGCGCCCGAGGGACTGGATACGTTGACGATCACTCTGTTCAGCTCTGTCAACTCTGCAGGACATGTGGTGATGAGCCTGCTGGGCGGCATCATCGTCGACAATCAGGGAGTATTCGCCCTGTACAGGATCTCGCTGATATTCATGGCTATATGGGTAGTTATGTATCTGGGTTCATGGGCATTTGGCAAATATGTTCTGAAGAAAGAGCCTCCGATGCCGATGATGAGAGTGTACAGATAGACAACACAATTGCACGGTGCTATAATACCTGTGACATCCGTTCAGAAGTGAGTGTGCCTTAATGGTGCATCACCCACGACTCTTTTTTCCTTATGTGTACAGTGCGGAGCATTCGTGGGGTGGCGGATGTCATTACTATAGATGATACAAGTGCCGCTCCTCAGGGCACCAGCTCGCGGATCGGATAAGAGTTATATCAGAAAGAAGGACAGACCATGTTCAGAGAAGATGCATACAATGCCACAATAGAATTGATAGAGACAGCCAGACTGGCAGCAGGCGACCTGTTGGTAGTGGGATGCTCGACCAGCGAGATCTGCGGATCAAAGATCGGCTCAGACAGCAAACCTGAGATTGCAGAGGAAGTATTTCAGGGCATCTGGGAAGCTTCAAAGAGCAGGAACGTGTTTCTGGCAGCACAGTGCTGTGAGCATTTGAACAGAGCCATTATCATGGAGAAGGCAGCAGCAGATGCCAGGTCTTACGATCAGGTAAATGTGATCCCGCAGCCCAAGGCAGGCGGATCATTCGCTACCATGGCTTATAAGTATTTCGAACAGCCGGTCGCAGTGGAGAAGATCCGCGCAGATGCTGGCATGGATATAGGTGATACACTGATCGGCATGCATCTGAAGGAGGTGGCAGTGCCTGTCAGACTGAGTATCAAAACAATCGGCGAGGCACATCTGGTATGTGCCCGCGTCAGACCGAAATTCGTTGGCGGAGGACGTGCCATCTACGACGAAAACCTGCTGTAACAGGCATTAAACTAATACCGAATATACAGAAACAGCCCGCTTCAGATGTGAAACGGGCTGTTTTGATATGAAAGGCAGATCGATGTGCAATAAAAAAGACGCCTGGCATCTGTATATGCCATCCGGCCGGCGCCTCCTTTAACTGATATTATTTAATATCTTGATATGTGCCTTGACGAGAGAGTAGTACTGCAGGCCATATTCTCTGCCATATTTACTGATCAGAGCTGCACGCAGCGAGTTGAGGTTGTTCTTTCTCTTCCAGGCTCTGGTGACGACTTCGATAAAGTCATCAGGAACTGCCAGTTCCGAGCCTGCGCATGCAAATACGATCGTGCAGTAATTACGTTGTCTGTCGTAAGGACTTAATTCTTCATGACCCTCCAGAAATGCGTCATAGGCAGGGTCGGATTTGAATACATTGTACAGGACCTGGCATCTTCTGTCGCCATAGAGCTGTACGAGGGCCTCGTGAAGATCGGCAAGGTTGTCTTTGCCCACACAGTAAAGAACCTCCATGCTCTGGTCATCGGGCCCCTGTGGAACTTCTTCCACGATCAGGGGATCGTCATCGAGGACGTCCACTGCGGCACTGTCTGCAGTCTGAACTTCTGCAGGTGCCTCCTGGACAGGTGCTGTCTTGGAGGCTTTGGATCTTCTGGAAGATCTGCCGGATTTCTTAGGTCTAGGAGCCTCTTCTGTCTGGACAGTTTC
>JAZUNG010000143.1:0-1798 GCA_045604025.1 Lachnospiraceae bacterium
TGCGCAACACCTATAGGCAATCTTGAGGATATCACCCTGAGAGTTCTGAACACTCTGAGGAGTGTGGATATCATTGCCTGCGAGGACACCAGACATACGCTGGGGCTGCTGAATCATTATGATATCAAGGCCCGGCTGACCAGCTATCATGAACATAATAAATATGACAAGGCATATGCTCTGGCAGCAGAGCTGAAGGCAGGAAAGAACATAGCACTGGTAACTGACGCGGGCACACCCGGCATCTCTGACCCGGGCGAGGAGCTGGTCAGGGTATGCATGGAAGAGGGCATAGAGGTGACATCTCTTCCGGGGGCCAGCGCACTGGTCACAGCTCTCAGTATGTGCGGGCTGTCATCCAGAAGATTCGTTTTCGAAGGATTCCTGCCGGCAGATAAAAAGGACAGACAGAAGGCACTGACCAGACTCCGGGGAGAGGTCCGGACTATCGTGATCTACGAAGCGCCTCATCATATAAAGAAGACGCTGAAAGACCTTACAGAGACTCTTGGTGAGAGGAATATCCGTATCTGCAGGGAACTGACCAAGATACATGAGAGCGTCATGGCATTTACCATCTCTGAGGCTATCCGATATTTTGAGGAGGAAGAGCCCAGAGGCGAGATGGTCATAGTGATCGAAGGAGCGGATGAAGAAGAGCTTCTGAGAGAAAAACAGGCGCAGATGAGTGAAATGACCCTCGAGGAGCATATGAGCATATATCTTGCTGAGGGAATGAGCGAGAAGGACGCCATGAAGGCAGTGGCAGCTGACAGGGGCATTCCCAAAAGGGATATCTACAGTCAGCTGAAGACAGACAAATAAAAGGAGGATCGATCATGATACCTACACCTCATATTGCAGCCAGAAGCAAAGATGAGATAGCCAAAACAGTCATCATGCCCGGAGACCCCAGGCGTGCCAGATGGATCGCGCACAATTTTCTGGAATCTCCTGTCCTGTTCAACAATATCCGTGACGTGCAGGGTTATACCGGCACATGGAAGGGCAAGCCTGTATCTGTCATGGCCAGCGGCATGGGTATCCCGTCTATCAGTATCTATGCATATGAGCTGTATAACTTCTATGATGTGGATCTGATCATCCGTACCGGTACTTGCGGCAGTATCAAGCCTCATGTAAATGTGCATGATATCATCGTGGCTGACAAGGCGTACAGCAACTCCTCATTTGCAGACCAGTTCAGTTTTCCTGAAGAGTATCTGCGCAACTGCATGGGGGATGAAGGATACAGAGAGTTCAGGAAGACTGCGCCGTCGGATGAGCAGACAGATACGCTCAGACTGCCATGGGATTTCCCGTATTATGCCTATCCCCCTGTTACAGGATACGCGGAAGAGATCGCGCTGAAGGTGCTGAAGGATGACCCTGACGGTCATGAATTCCACAAGGGAGCAGTACTGACTCAGGAGATCTATTACAGCAGGGATTCCAAGATCATCAATAAGTGGGACAAGAAAGATGTCCTGGCTTTTGAGATGGAGGCAGCAGCCCTCTTTGCGAATGCCACCCAGGCCAGAAAGACAGCAGCAGCTATCTTTACCGTGTCAAACAATATCCTGACAGGCGAGGAGATGGATCCCGAGGAAAGAGAGCAGTCGCTGTATCAGATGGTCAATATAGCGCTGGAGCTGGCCATCTCTCCTGCATCTGAGAAAAAACCGAAAGACTGAAGAGATAATGAACAGTAAAGAAGTCAGAGAGCTTGTCAGCGGGCACTGTGAAAGACTGCTGGCAGGCGAGATGAGATTGAAAGATATATTTGAGATCATGTTCA
>JAZUNG010000144.1:0-6573 GCA_045604025.1 Lachnospiraceae bacterium
GTGCGAAGTCGGAGCAGACGGCGTGCTGGTAGTTACTCCTTATTATAATAAGGCTACCCAGAATGGTCTGATCCAGATGTATAATGCCATCGCAGACGTATCAACCGTTCCGGTGATCGTTTACAACGTTCCTTCCAGAACCGGCGTCAGCATCGAGCCATCCACATATGCAGAGCTCGCAAAGCATCCCCGCCTGCAGGCTATCAAGGAAGCCAACGGCAATATCTCCAAGATCGTCGAGACAGCAGCGGTCGTAGGCGACCAGATGGATATCTATTCAGGAAATGATGACCAGATCGTACCGATCATGTCCATGGGAGGACTTGGTATCATCTCGGTTCTGTCCAATATCATGCCGGCCAAGACAGTGGAGCTGTGTGACAAGTTCTTTGCAGGAGATATCGCAGGGGCAGCCCAGTTGCAGTGCCAGCTGATGCCTCTTATCAAGGCTCTGTTCTGTGAAGTCAATCCTATTCCTGTCAGAGCCGCTATGGCAAAGATGGGCTGGGGCGAGAACTATCTCCGCCTGCCGCTGACTCCTATGGAGCCCGCTCATCAGGAAGTACTCTTCGCAGAGATGAGAAAATGGGGCCTGATCGACTGATAAGGAGGAATACCATGAGAATACTGATCAGCGGAATGCTGGGACATATGGGAAGAGAAGTAGAGAAGCTCGTAAGGGATGGCTACAGAGGAGCTGAACTTGCAGGCGGCGTGGACATCACAGTCATCGAAGGCGTCAGCGACGTGCCTGTGGCGAACAGCTTTGCAGACGCGGTAACTGACGTGGACTGCATCATCGATTTCTCTCATCACGCAGGGACCAAAGCACTGCTGGATTTCGCAGTGGAGCACCAGATCCCTCTGGTACTTGCCACCACCGGGCAGACTGACGAAGAGAAGGCTATGATCAGTGCTGCATCCGAGAAGATCCCGCTGTTCTTTGCGTCCAATTACTCGCTGGGTATCGCTCTGCTCGTGGAACTGGCCAAGAAGGCTGCAACCGCCATGCCGGATGCAGAGATCGAGATCATAGAAAAGCATCATGACAGGAAGGTGGACGCTCCGAGCGGAACAGCCCTGACTCTGGCAGAAGAGATCCAGAGTGTCAGACCCGGGTCCAATATTGTGCTCGGAAGGAGCGGATATGGCAAGCGTGCCCCTGAAGACATCGGTATCCATGCCATCCGCATGGGCAATATCGTCGGTGAGCATGAGGTCATGATAGGCACCCAGAACCAGACTATCACACTGAAGCATGAAGCTCACTCCAGAGCACTTTTTGCAGAGGGAGCACTGGCAGCGGCTGCATTCCTGATCGGAAAACAGCCCGGCCTCTACAATATGAGATCACTTGTTTAGGAAATATATATCAGAAAGGAACTATTAATCTGATGAAGATCGCAATTTACGGATATGGAAATATAGCAAGGGGCGTGGAGTGCGCTGTCGGCCAGAACCCTGATATGGAGCTGATAGGCGTGTTCACCAGAAGAGATCCCGCCACAGTTACCACTCGTACAGGTGTGCCTGTATTCAGCGCGGCAGATGTAGAGAAGTATAAGGATGATATCGACGTCATGATCATCTGCGGAGGCAGTGCAACCGATCTGCCTGTTCTGACACCTGCGCTGGCTCAGCACTTCAATGTCGTGGACAGCTTCGACACACATGCACGCATCCCTGAGCATTTTGCAAATGTTGACAAAGCGGCCACAGAGACCGGTCATACCGCCATCATCTCAGGCGGCTGGGACCCCGGCATGTTCTCTATCAGCAGGATCTATGCAAATGCCATCCTTCCGGAAGGCAAGTTTGCCACATTCTGGGGCAGGGGCGTGAGCCAGGGACACTCTGATGCGATCCGCCGTATTCCCGGTGTAAAGGGTGCCAGACAGTATACCGTTCCCATCGAGGAAGCCATGGAGCTGGCCAAGAAGGGTGAGGCTGAGGGCCTGACCGCACGTCAGATGCATCTGCGTGAGTGCTATGTGGTTGCGGAAGAAGGTGCCGATCTGACAGCTATCGAAGAGCAGATCAAGACCATGCCCAACTACTTCGCTGACTATGATACTACCGTAACATTCATTACCGAAGAGGAAATGAAGCGCGACCACAGCGAGCTGCCTCATGGAGGTATCGTTATCTGCACAGGCAAAACAGGTCTGAACAGAGAACACAGCCATACCATAGAGTACAGGCTGACACTGGATTCCAATCCTGAGTTCACTTCGGGCGTGCTGGTGGCACTGGCCAGAGCAGCATGCAGGATGAACGCGCGCGGTCAGATCGGATGCAAGACTATGTTTGATATCGCGCCGGCAGATCTGTCCATGCTTTCGGGCGAAGAACTCAGAGCACACATGCTGTAAAGAGCTGAGGTCACATTATGAACTTTGTATGTGAAAATATAGGTGTTAGTGAAGAGGGCGTACTGACATTTGCAGGGCAGAGCACGGAGGCTCTGGCTGCTCAGTACGGCACCCCTCTGTATCTGATGGATGAAGACCGCATACGTCACAACTGCAGAGTATACAAGGAGGCTTTCGCGGAGCATTTTCCGGAAGGGTCTCTTCCTCTCTATGCAGGCAAGGCCAACTGCTTCAAGCAGATGTACCGCATCATGCAGGAAGAGCAGATGGGTGTGGACGTGGTCTCATGCGGCGAGGTCTATACCGTGGCTCAGACAGGCTACGATATGAGTAATGCCTTCTTCCATGGAAACAACAAGACTGACGCGGATATCGCGTTCGCCATGGATGCGGGCGTGGGATATTTTGTCGCTGACAACCGTGAGGAAGTCGAAGCCATAGAGGCAGAGGCTGCCGCACGCGGCATCACCCAGAAGGTTCTCCTCAGGATCACTCCCGGTATAGACCCCCATACATATGAGGCTATCAGTACCGGCAAGGTAGATTCCAAGTTCGGTACCGCCATCGCCACGGGACAGGCTGGAGACCTGGTCGGTTTCGTGCTTGACCAGCCTCACATCGAACTGAAGGGCTTCCACTGCCATGTAGGCTCTCAGGTATTTGCGGAGGATGTATTTGAAAGAGCCGGCGAGGTCATGCTGGAGTTCATTGCGGATATGAAAGAACGCTACGGATATCTGGCTGAGAGCCTCAATCTGGGCGGCGGCTATGGAGTCAGATATGTGGAAAGCGACCCTTATCTGGATATCGCCACGAAGATCTCCGAGGTGGCTGCAACTATCAGGGCTGCATGCGAGCGCCTGGCCATCCCGGTCCCTGTTATCTATATGGAACCGGGAAGGAGCATCGTGGCAGACGCAGGCATGACACTCTATACCGCAGGATCCGTAAAGCATATCCCGGGCTACAAGAATTACGTATCCATAGACGGCGGAATGCCTGATAACCCCCGTTTTGCTCTTTATGGTTCAAAGTATTCCTGTTATAATGCTTCCAGAATGAATGAAGAAGCCGATATGGAAGCCACACTCGGAGGCAGATGCTGCGAGAGCGGAGACATCATCGCAGAGCACGTGGCATTTCCGGAAAGCACGGCGCGCGGAGATATCATCGCAGTGTGCACTACAGGCGCTTACAATTATTCCATGGCATCCAACTACAACAGGATCCCTCGTCCGGCTACGGTCATGCTGAAAGGCGGAGACTCATACGTGGCAGTGAAAAGAGAAACATTTGCGGACGTTGCGGGTCTGGACGTGTGATATAAAGCGGGGATATTTATGAAGAAGATCATCATCGGCATCAGCGGCGCCAGCGGGGCGCTGCTGGGCGTTGAATTACTGAAGGCAATAAAGGGACTTCCGGATGTGGAGTCTCATCTTGTTATATCGGACAATTCCGTCATTACGATCGAACAGGAAACACATATGAGCGCGGACGAGGTGAAGGCTCTGGCTGACAGGGTCTACGACCTGTATGACATGGCGGCGGACATCTCCAGCGGTTCATTTAAAACTGACGGCATGATCATCATCCCGTGCAGCATGAAGACTCTGGCCGGTGTGGCAAACGGATTCTCAGACAATCTGCTGCTCAGGGCAGCTGACGTAGTGCTGAAGGAAGGCCGCAGGCTCGTAGTGGTTCCCAGAGAAGCCCCGTTCAGCCGCATCCATCTGCGGAACATGATGACTCTGGCAGAGTGCGGAGCAGTGATCATCCCTCCTGTCATGACATTCTACAGCGGACAGGAAACCGCCGAAGAGATGGCATCATATCTGACAGGAAAGATCCTGGACCAGTTCGGTATCGATTACGATGGATATAAGAGGTGGGGAGGCTGAATTACCTCTGCCTGAGGGACGGCCCTATGAGCAGGAAGAAGAGTTCGGGTATCAGTACCCCTGCTACTCCCAGTATGATCAGATGAGGTATCAGTATACCGTTGTATGCTGATACGATGATCTGCAGGATGCCCAGGATGACAGAGACCTGCACGAATGGTCTGACTCGAACGGCCTTGCGGGGGATCCTTCTGAACAGGGCAATCACTCCGCACAGCAGATTGATCAGTGAATAGATGAAGATCATCACGGCTGAAGCTATGGTGAGTATCCGGGATACATTGACGGCTTCATTTCTGGAACGGACGATCAGGAATATCATAACGAACCCGCAGATGCCTGCGAGTATCAGCAAAATGCATATGATGTTTTTCAGAGCATTTCTGACGTCCAATTGAAAGATCCCCTCCTGTTCGGAATATTCTATATTTTAAAGCAAGAAAAGTAATTATTCAAGAATACATGAAGGGTGTTTTTGTTTTTTTAGTCAGACATGCATATTGCAGGTCATATTATTGAATGCTATAATTATACTTTAATAAATTCAGAAAGAAATGGTATGAAATGAACAAAGCAACAGACAACTTATACTCAGAAAACACACCTGAGATCCAGGCGCTTGCTGAGATCTGCAGGGAGAACAACAAGATCGATCCGTCTCTTTTTGCAAGATACAATGTAAAGAGAGGTCTTCGTGATGAAAACGGCAAAGGTGTCCTCACAGGTCTTACCGAGATCGCTGAGGTCAAGTCCTATACCATCGACGATGACGAGATCGTTCCATGTCCCGGCAAGCTGTATTACAGGGGATTTAACATCGAGGATCTCGTGGGGGGATTTGAGAAGGAAAAACGCTTCGGATTTGAAGAGACCACATATCTTCTGATATTCGGAAAGCTTCCTAACAGTGCCCAGCTGAAGGAGTTCTGTGCACTGATAGATTCCTACAGGCAGCTTCCGACCAACTTTGTAAGAGACGTCGTTCTCAAGGCACCGAGCAACGATATGATGAACACTCTGATGAGAAGTGTTCTGACTCTCTACGCATACGATGACAATCCTGACAGTACAGAGCTGGCCAACGTGCTCAGACAGTGCCTGTCACTCTATGCCGTAATGCCTCTTCTGGCAGTATATGGTTATGAGGCATATTCACATTATATAGGCGGTAAATCGCTCTTTATCCATCAGCCCAAGGCAGGTCTGTCCACAGCAGAGACTATATTCCATATGCTGAGAGAGGACAGCTCCTACAGCAAACTGGAAGCCAGGGTACTGGATCTGTGTCTGGTACTGCATGCAGACCATGGCGGCGGAAACAACTCCGCGTTCACTACCAGAGTTGTTACTTCTACCATGACAGATACGTATTCTGCCACAGCAGCTGCTCTGGCATCCCTGAAGGGTCCCCGTCACGGCGGCGCCAATATCAAGGTAGACGCCATGATGGCATTCCTCAAGTCCAGGATCAAGAACTGGGAGAGTGAGGATGATATCAGGAAGCAGCTCGACAGGATCATCATGGGCAGGTCATTTGACAAGAGCGGTCTGATCTATGGTATAGGACATGCTGTCTATACTATCTCCGACCCGAGAGCAGAGCTGCTCAAGAAGTTCGTCAGCAAGCTGGCCGTGGAGAAGGGCTGTGAGGAAGAGTTTGAGTTCTACAACAAGGTGGAGAATATCTCCAAAGAAGTCATCGCATCCAGAAAGACCATGATGCGTGAGAATATATGTGCAAATGTCGACTTCTATTCAGGATTTGTTTACAGGATGCTGGGACTTCCGACTGAGCTGTATACTCCTATATTTGCAGTTGCCAGAACCGCAGGCTGGAGCGCTCACCGTCTGGAGGAGATCGCTACAGGAAGCAAGATCATCCGTCCTGCATACAAGAATGTAGTCAAACACGCGAAGTATGTGCCTATCAAGAAGAGATAATGGATCTTTTTGAGTATGCTCACCAGAATAAACTGAAACAGGAAGCCCCTCTCGCCTACAGGATCAGGCCCAGGACACTGGATGAAATAGTCGGACAGAAGCATATTCTGGATCCGAAGAGCCAGCTGTACAGGTCGATCAAGGCCGACAGGCTTTCTTCAGTTATTTTCTACGGGCCATCCGGTACAGGCAAGACCACTCTTGCGAGAGTGATCGCCAATACCACTTCCGCAGAGTTCAGACAGCTGAATGCTACCATACCGGCAAGAAGGATATGGTAGATGTGGTAGAGCAGGCCAAGGTGACCAGCGGAGCATATGGCAGAAAAACCATACTGTTCATAGACGAGATTCACCGCT
>JAZUNG010000145.1:0-2146 GCA_045604025.1 Lachnospiraceae bacterium
GTCGTCATGGAATACGGGAATGTCACATTTTTCCTTCAGCTTGTCCTCTATCTCAAAGCATCTGGGGCTGAGATATCCTCCAGATTGATGCCGCCGAAGCTTCCGGAGATCAGATAGACAGCGTTTACGAATTCGTCTACGTCTTTGGTCTTTACGCACAGGGGAAGAGCGTCAACTCCGCCAAACTCCTTGAAGAGCACGCACTTGCCTTCCATAACAGGCATGCCTGCCTCAGGTCCGATATCTCCCAGTCCCAGCACCGCACTGCCGTCGGTGATGACTGCGCATGTGTTCCATCTGCGTGTCAGCTCATATGACAGATTGACATCCTTCTGGATCTCCAGACAGGGCTGAGCTACACCGGGTGTATATGCAAGGGACAGGTCGTCTCTGGTCTTTACAGGTACGCGTGAAACCACCTCGATCTTGCCCTGTTTCTCATAATGCAGTTTTAAGCTTTCTTCAGCGATCGTCATTGTAAATCCTCTCTTTATCGTTATTTGGGTTTTAAAAGTATATCATATAACATTCATAATGCATAACAGTTTTTGAGGTCAGTCTGCATTCATCGGTTTATCGTGATACTCGGCATACAGATCCGGCAGGAATGTGGCCAAATGCTGCTGCTCCACAGTGTTGTGGATCTGGACATCCCTCAGATACTGCTCACACAGCATGAAGGCAGGCGTCTCCGGGTCTCTGACGAATCTGCCGTTCTCTGCCTTATAGCCTATCCATTCCCTGGAGCAGGTCTCGATGCCGCCCAGCGGGCATTTCCTGGTAACCGACAGCACCAGGTGTGATCCAGGGCAGTCAAACGACTCCCAGCATGATGTGATACCCACGCCCGCGTCGATCAGTTCCTGGTATCTGTCCTCAGGGAAGCCGTAGTCTCTAACATCGAAATTGTGTCTCACTGAGCGGATGGCGGTCTCCGAGCCTGAGCGGCCCATATCAAGAGTCTCCAATGTGTATATACCCTTTTTGAAGTCGCCGTCCACCAGACCATGGTCGATATGATCCACCTGGTTCCACAGCTTGTAGCGGATATTGCCGCAACCCTCCGGCAGATGCTCCGAATGGATATTGAACCACTTCACATACCACATGCGCATCTCGGGAGTTACATTTCCCGGGATCACGGAATAGTTGGCGATATAGCCGGTGCCGTCCGGCATCATGCAGTAGCCGTACTCAACCTTGTGGTAGCCCTGTACATTCAGCAGGTCCATCCAGTCTTCGAGAGCCAGCGCGTCCTTCGGATCCATGGCTCCTTGCTCGAGAAGCTGTGAGTACAGCGGGTTCGGATAATGAAGCGGATAATCGGTGTAATACTTGGATACCGGCAGAGCCTTCTCTCCGGGAGTCAGTTCAGGAATATCATAAACAAATGGCTGCATATGCCCCTCCTTCAGGTGTAATGTGTAAATATTTTTGTCTGTTTTGATTGCTGCGTCAGACGCCGTCTCTTTCAGTTTCAGCATTAGGCGTCATCTCTTTCGGCTGCTGCGTCCGGCACTGCGGCATCTCAGGCTTCAAATATCCTGATGGCTGACGGTGACACAGACTCATACTTTCTTCCTGTGTATGAGAGCATGCCGTCATCATCGATCGCAAATACAGTGATGTCTCCGCTGGTCAGATTGCCGCTCAGCAGGAATCTGCCGTCCGGGGATATGCAGATGCCCCTCGGCATTATGCCCTCGCAGTCGATGTTCTGTGCCAGCTCGAGTGTACCGTCAGACAGCACCTTCAGCGTGATCAGCAGATTGTCTCCGCCTTCCACTGTACAGTAAACGACCTTGCCGTTCGGATGCGCCAGTATGTCCTGCGCTCCCATGGGTCTGCAATTGATCGCATACTCCTTACCTCTGTACTCGTCGTTCAGGAGCTCCACCTTTTGAACCAGGCTGATCTGGCCGTTTTCTTCATAATTAAATACATGGATCTCACATTTGCGCTCATTGTTGGTATACAGGACGGGCAGCTTCGGGTGAAATGCCGAATATCTCGGGAATACGCCGTAGTCATCCACATATGTGTCCAAAAGGCGCAACTCGTTGTACTCATCGTCCACTCCAAATGTATAGACCCTGTCCATGCCCTTGTCACAGACCACATAGAAATTGCCGGATGGGCTGGGCAT
>JAZUNG010000146.1:0-17050 GCA_045604025.1 Lachnospiraceae bacterium
TGGCATGAATATGCTGCCTGATGTGCTTCCGGAGTACATATAATAATCCTGTACGGAATTGATCACGACACTGTTGGCCGCGGTCTTCTCTGCCACTCCGACAACCGTAAAAGGCTCGCCCTTGATCTCGATGGTTCTGCCTACGGGATTTTGCCCTGAAAACAGCGCGTTCATGACCTTGCTGTCCACGATCAGGACCTTGGCACTGCTCTTGAAGTCTTCCTCGAGGAATCCTCTGCCATAGTTTACGCGGTATCCTCCGACCTCCAGATAGTGGCTGTCCACTCCGAAGATCTGTCCCTCAAATGCCTGATTGCCATAGTATGTTCTCTCAGCCCATGAACGGGATACATAGCTGGATGCCGCCTCGATACCATTTATATCTGCCAGCTCTTCGCAGGCCTCGCTGGTAATAACCGATATGCCGTCAGGAGCCTCTGAGTACTCGGTATCATAATAACTGCCGTCAGTGGTTCCCAGCGTGATGGTCACTGCGTTGGTCCCGGATCCTATCAGGTTCTGCTTGATCTGATCATTCGTTCCCTTGATCGTGGAAACGATGGTTATGATAGACGCGATACCAATGATGATACCCAGCATGGTCAGGATGGAACGAGTCTTATGATTCCATATTCCCTTAAATGATAATGAAATATTTTCAATCATTTCCGTCCCTCCTTAATACCTGATCTGGTTGTAGAATTCTTCGGCAGTTGCCTCGATGGTCTCTGCCCCTTCCACAACGTCCTTGCCATATGGAAATGCCACATGATCCTCAACACTCAGGCCGCCTTTTACTTCGGTATATGAGCCCCAGAGATTACGGCCTGTCTGGACCTGACGTTTCTCCAGCTTGCCATCCTCTCCCTCAACATATACGTAATTCTTACCATTCTCGCTGCGGACGAATATCTGTTCCAGATACAGGCTGTTTGGCGAAGAAGTCGAATTCTCATATGTTACGCTGACATAGCTGCCTTCCATCAGGTTGGCATCTTCGAATACGAAAACAACGAACGGGTAGTATGATACGTTTGTATTGCCGTCGGACCATGAATTGGCGCTTGTCGTCGGGTAATCCAGGATCTCAGTAACTATGCCCTCGCAGACGGTTCCGGTATCCCAGGAATTGACACTGACAGACTGGCCAATCTTCAGTGTATCCAGTTCCAGCTCGCTCATAGCCACTCGGATGTAGTATCCGCCTCCTGCTGAAACCTCCAGGACCGGTTCATTGTTCAGATATGCATCCACCGGGTCTCTGACAGCCTTTACCACACCGTCTATGGTACTGTATACTCTGTCATCTTCTACTTCCGCTTTCTTGCGTTCGAGATCGATCTGGGCCATCTTCAGGTCGTTCTGTATCCTGGAGATCTCCTGCTCCTTCTGAGCTTTCATCTGAGCGATCTCGGTTGATGTATAATCCGATCCGCTTTCTTCATAGTACGGCTCTGCAGGGGCATCATAGGACATGATGTCATCTGACAGCTCGGGATCATAGAATCTGAATCTGGTACTGCCGTTGCTCCTGATCAGTCTGACACCGAAGTTTCTGGTGATCATACCATTCAGAGCGTCATGATCTCTGGTCACAAATGCGGCATATACATCCAGGCCGTCATAAGGATCCGGTTCGGGCTCGGGTTCAGTTTCTTTTTCAGTCTCTTTCTCGGTAGTAGGCTCCTCTGTGGTTTCTTCCTCGGTACTCTTCTCGGAACTCTCATCCTCATCATCTTCCGGCTCTTTTGTTGTCGGCTCTTCGGTGGTGGGTTCCTCAGTGGTCGGCTCTTCTGTAGTAGGTTCCTCGGTAGTAGGTTCCTCAGTGGTCGGCTCTTCCTGCACAGTCGGTTTGGGCTGATACTTCAGCGCTTCCTCAAATATCGACTGGATCATTCTTTCGTTCAGCTCATCGTTATTACCGAACAGGATATACATAGGATCCTTTGCCGTTCCACGTCCGGAAATGATCTGAGGTGTCCTCTGCGATATGTACTCGATATCCCTCTGGTCCGGAATGATCAGTTTGGAAGAATGCGGTACCAGCGCTGAGATAACCTTCAGCTCCTTCTGTGCATCCTCCAGATTGCTCTCTAAGCGTGCCACGCTGATCTCAGCCCTCTTGAGGTCAATATCAGTTAGCGTTGTATCGTAAGAAAGCAGGATGTCCCCTTCGTGGACCTCATCGCCTTCCTTTACAAAAATCTCTGTTATGGTCTTGGTTTTGGTTGCGAATACCTTCTGGATCTTGTCCGTGGAAACCGTGCCGTATGTTTCAGATGTATCTCCCCAGTAATCAGTCATGGCGAAATCTCTGACACTATATACACTGACCGGTTTTCTGTTTACGGTACGGATAATGAATAATGCACCGACAGCCACTGCCACTGCCGCAGCAACAGCTATTATAGCAATGAGTATTCGTTTAACTGTCTTATTCATCAGCCTCACCTCCCACGTACAGCTCACCGTCACGCAGATACACTATATGCTCTGCATTTGCTGCAATATCCGGATCGTGAGTGATCATGATGATCGTGGTCCCCTGCTCATGGATCCTGTCGAACAGGGCCATGATCTGTCTGCCGGATTCGGAATCCAGCGCACCGGTAGGCTCATCTGCCAGCAGGATGCTGGGTTCTACTACCATGGCACGGGCTATGGCCACTCTCTGGCACTGACCTCCGGAGAGCTGGTCCTGACGGAAATTCATCCTGTCCTCCAGACCAACGGCGATCAGGGCCTCTCTGGCTCTGCGGGTCCTCTCGCTCTTTTTTACTCCTGAGTAGAGGAGCGGGAGAGCGACATTATCCAGGGCTGACATTTTGGACAGCAGATTGAATGACTGAAATACAAATCCTATCTTGCGGTTCCTGATCTCAGCCAGCTGATTGTCTGTGCACCGGGTGATATCGCTGCCGTCCAGCTCATACTCACCACTGGTTGCTGTATCCAGACATCCGATCAGATTCATCAGGGTAGTCTTTCCCGAACCGGAAGGACCCATGATAGCCAGATAATCTCCCTCTTCCACTTCCAGATTGATGTCCTTCAGAACGCGAAGTGGCTCTCTGCCTACCTGAAAATCCTTGCAGATATCCTGCATTTTCAAAATAGCGCTCATCAGTTGCCCTCCACAGCGTCCGGAGATCCTATTTCTCCGGATTCAGGAATCTCATCAATATCTTCGGGGAACTCTTCTCCCTCTGCAGGAACCATTTCACCTTCAGGTACGAAGGCTCCGTCAGGAATCATCTCACCTTCAGGAATTATCTGGTCCTCTTCGTATTCTATGCCTTCTTCATACATGCCGTCATCATAGATGCCGCCCTCGTCACCGCCGTAATCCGGTACAACATCGTCAAACTCTTCGCAGGTCATGCCTTCCTTCAGGTTCTCATCCGGGAATGCAATATAATCATCTGCAGTCAGTCCTTCTGTCACCTGGTACAGGCCTGCATCAGACAAATAGATCACGCTGACCTGTCTTTTTTCCAGTTTGCCTCTGGCATTCTCCGCCCAGACATACGCGGTTTCTCCTTCAACATCGAAAAAGTAGTATTCAGGAACTGCGATGATCTCTTCACCTTCCGCATCCTCGATGGCAGGTTTGATATACACATGCTGTCCCAGCAGAAGTCCTTCTGAATCATCCAGGCTGATATAGAAAGGATACTTGCTGGATGTTGTCATCTCATTTCCCTGATCATAATAATACATTCCGTCCATGCTGCCGGATGACTGCGGATTGTTGCGGTCAATATCAGTCACCTCGCCGCTCCATGTTTCATCACTTACTCTGGAGCATATGGTTACCTGAAGACCAGCATACAGCTTGGAGATGTTGTTCTCATTGATATAACCCTTGACACGGTATGCACCGGACTGGATGATAGTGATGAATGCGTCTTCACTTCCATCTGAATAATCATAACCAGATGAGTCGTTCTGGTCTTTTATCTTCTGAACACGGCCGTCTACAGTACTCTTGCAGTCCTGCTCTTCCAGAGATGTTCTGAGTCTGTCAACGTCCTGCTCCTTCTCAGCGATCTTGTATTCGTATTCGATGATATCCGCGTTGCACTCCTGGATGGCCAGCGAGTATTCCAGCTGATCCTCTGCCTTGGCCTTGGCCTTTTCCTTTTCCAGATTGGTCAGCTCTTTCTGTCTGGTCTCCAGCGAATTCTGAAGCAGCGCCAGCTCAAGTTCTGCCTTCTCCATATCAATGCGGGCCAGTTCCATATCATATGTAAAGAGGATCTGTCCTTTTGTCACTTCGTCGCCCTCTGCGACCAGGACTTCCTTGATGGTCTTCTGCGGATCGTTCTTGACCTTTACTTCGCTCTGCGCAGTAACAACACCGCCGAACTGTTCTGCCAGACCTACATTCCCCAGGCCCGCCAGCATGGCGACTGACTGTACAGCTGCTGTCTCACCAGAGTCAGCGCCACATCCGGACAGCAGCATGGCTGCCATCAGCACGCCGGTGAGTAAACTGATGATCATTTTTTTCATCGAAACTTCCTCCGATATTTGTATTCACTGTCATTTTATAATCAATATGTGACAGTTATGTGACATAATCCTAATCTTATATTATATACAGTTTAGAGTAAAAGTGATAATAAAATTTGTAGCAAAAAACAGACCCTGACGGGTCTGTGATGATGAATGCGGATAACAGGACTTGAACCTGCACGCCTTGCGGCACCAGAACCTAAATCTGGCGCGTCTGCCAATTCCGCCATATCCGCATAAACTGTTCGAGGCGCATTTTTAGCGCCTCGAAAATGCATGAGCATTATATAACAGATCAGTTTTTTTTGCAAATTCCTATATTTACTCAGCCACGAAAGGAACTACGTCCTTCACAGCTTCCTTCGGCCATATCCTCTGCTCGCCGTTATCCAGATCTATGAGCACGTAGCGGTCATTGCCCATGCCCATCTCCTTCATATAGCTGAGCTGTCGGTGTCCATGCCTGGTCTGGATACGCTGTACCAGGTCTGCATGGTCCTTCTCATCCAGAGCATATACCAGATCCATGGACGCGCTGTCTGCAGCCAGGATATCAACCGATGCTACTATACCGATATTCGGTGTTACTACCGGCATGGCCGCGCAGCCTTCACAGTCGCAGGAAACCGACATATTGCGCATCACATTGATATATGCGACGTTCTGTCCGAAGAAATCTATCGTAGCCTTTGTGGACTCAACTATACGCTCCATGAACTCCTCGGTCTTGATATCCCACATATCCGGTTGGCCGGGAGTGGTATGGATCATAGCCTTGCCGATACGTCCGTCCGCGCATCCGATGCCGATATTCTTGTTGGAGCCTCCGAATCCGCCCTGTACGTGTCCTTTGAAATGAGTCAGCGCCAGCATGGAATCATAGTCTGTCAGATGGCTTCCTACTGACATCTCATCGAACCATTTGCCGCCTTCTACAGGAAGCATGGTCGTGCCCTCTTCATCCAGAATATCTACCGGGCAGAATGTCCATCCGTTTACCTTTAGAGTCTCTCTGTGCTGCTCTGTGGTATAGCGGTCACCCTCGTAATATGTATTCGTCTCTATGATGCTGGCATCAGGGAGTTCTTCCCTGATCAGCTTCTCCACCCATGGACGCGGAATGATATTGGGGCCGTTCTTTTCTCCTGTATGGAGCTTGATGCCCACCTTGCCTGTCATATGCTCACTGATCTTCTTGTAGATCTTCACCAGACCCTCAGGCGACAGGTCCCTGGTAAAATATACGATTGATTCATTACCGGTACGTTCCTCATAGGGAACATACCTGCTGCCTCCGGTTCCCGGAACTTTTGCAGGTTTTGCCATTTTGATCCTCCGTTGTGTTTAATGTTTACTAATCCAATCCATTCAAAATTATAACATGCCGGGACGGGTTTGTCTCGGCATGAAAGCATTATCTATATGATTTTTTCAAAGTCTACATAAGCTCTTCAAAGTGACATCAGTTCAAACCTGACTGCTCCGCTCTCCTGTCCAGGCAGCTGGTCTTCGATGTATATCAGCCCGTACTTTCCATCCGCTACCGCTCCCGGATTGAACAGAACCGGCTTCGCCGGCGAAATCCCTTCTGAAGATCTGCCATCTGCATAGCTCAGGTACGGTGTATGTGTATGGCCGAACAGCACTATATCATATCCACCACGGGCCGCTTCCGAGCGTAGTCCGTTCAGGGTTCTTTTCGCATCGTAATAATGCCCATGGGTGCACAGGATGCTGTGCCCCGATACTTTCAGATACTCTTCTTCAGGCCTCACGGAATCCCAGTCACAGTTGCCCTTCACCCATACTACGGTCCGGTTGAACATGTGCGGAAGGTACAGCTCGCACTCTTCCATGTCATTTTCACCGTCTCCAAGAAAGACCAGAGCCCATGCATCTTCATGTGCCTCCATGATACTCTGCATATTCAGTTTGCTTCTGTGTGAATCGGACATTACCAGCAGTTTTTTCATACGTTTGATACCGCTTTCCTGTATGCATTTCTGACAAATATGATGGAAAATACCAAGCCTGCTGCCTCGGCTATCGGAAGCGCTGCCCATGTCAGCACACCGGCAACAGGCATTCTGGAAAACGCGAATGCCAGCGGCAGAACTACGATCACGCTGCGGATAAATGTTATTAACATTGCGTGCATTCCCTTACCCAGCGCCTGACATACACCCTGCAGCAGTATATTGGAGCCCAGGAAGAAATATCCGCAGATTACAATATGAACTGCTGTAATGGCAAAACCAAACGATTCACCCGATATCGAGAATATTCCTACGATCTGACCGGCAAATATCTGCAATATCAGTATGAAAAATGCCATGACTACAGCGTCATATATCATGTCATACTTAATGATCTCGCGGATCCTGTCGAACCTTCCGGTTCCCCTGTTGAACGCAGTCGACGGTATAGACGCATTGTTCAGACCGAATATCGGCATAGTAACAAAGTACTGGAGCCTTCCATATACACCATATGCTGTGACTGCCGAAGGGGAAATGCTGCCCAGTATCAGATTCATTCCGTAGTTAAGTACAGGGGCAGCCAGCTGCATGAGAGTAGCCGGCCCCGCGATGGCCAGTGTCGGTTTCAGGATCTCCCCATCCGGCAGGAAATACTTAAGTTTGATCTGGATCTCCTTGCAGTTCCTGATCAGGAAAAATATGATCAGGAACATCGATACGAACTGGCCTGCCACGGTCGCTATGGCGGCTCCCACAACTCCCATCTCAGGGAATCCGAGCCATCCGAATATCAGTATCGGGTCGAGTACGATATTGACCACCGCGCCTGCCAGCTGTGCGATCATGGTAGATGTGGTCCTGCCGGTTGCCATGACTACCTTCTCCAGGCACATATGGCCTACTGTGCCCAGTGACAGTATGGTTATGATGCGCAGGTATGCTGTACCCATGCCTGCGATCAGGTCACTGTCTGTCTGCGTTCTGATGAATCCTTCTGCTCCGAAAATGCCGAAGATCAGCATCAGAAGATATATAAACGCGCCTATCAGAACAGCATTTCCGGCGATCCGGCTGGCGCGCTCATGGTCGCCCCTGCCTAGGTCTCTGGCCGTCTGGGTATTTACTCCGATACCCACGCCTACTCCCAGCGAGATGATCAGTACCTGGATCGGATGAGCCAGAGCCAGCGCGTTGACAGCCTTGTCTCCCATGAGCATCACTTCTGCAGTATCAGGGATCCTGGACACAAAAAAAGTATCCACGATATTATAAAGAGCGAGACTGACCATGGATAGCATCATGGGCAGTCCCATATTGAGCAGGAGCCTCGGTACAGGCATGCTGCCCATCTTATTCTGTTTCTGTTCACCGGTCTGTGACATGTTTTTTATCTGTTTATTCTGCGAGTTCCTTCTCCCACAGTTCCTTCAGTTTTTCTGAATAGTTCAGGTTATATTCCGACTCTTCAGTATGTACTGTTATCTGGGCTGCATTCAGGGCTACCGCCTGCCATCCTGCCAAAAATCCTGCCTTTGCTGATATAGGATCTGCCGAGTTTTCCGCTTCTTTCAGCTCCTCGCTGAAATGGCTGATAGCGTCAGTATGCGCTTTATTGATAATACGGAACATCTCGTACTGGCTGTATTCGTCGTCTATGATCATATCTTCCCCTCATAATCTGTATATATTATCAGCGTGCCGCCTGTAAGTTCCTGCAGGCTAGAACCTGTACTCTACATACAGCTCGCGGACACCGTCATCAGCAGCAGATGCTGCACTCTGCGGTACATCATTTTTCTGAGGCTCCTTCTCTGCCGGCTCTTCCTTCACGGCATCTCGCTCTTCCAGGAACTTCTTTGCCACCTGCGGGAACAGTGCGAGTGACAGAACGTCCTCATCACTTTTGGCCAGATCTGCATATTCTGTCCTGTATTTATCAAGTTCCGGCTCTATTAGATCCGCCGGTCTGCAAGTGATCACATCCTCAGGCGCGATGCCGGCCCTGGCCCTGACCTCACCATTTACCTCTCCGGGGAGCTTGCCATACTCACCGCGCAGCATGGCTTTGGATTCCTTCGGAAATGTCTTGTATCTTTCTCCCAGTATCACATTCATGACCGCCTGGGTTCCCACGATCTGGGACGACGGTGTGACCAGAGGAGGATAACCGAAGTCCTTTCTGACATTCGGGATCTCTGCCAGCACATCGTAGAACTTGTCCTCCTTGCCTGCTTCCTTCAGCTGTGACAGCAGGTTGGACATCATGCCGCCGGGCACCTGGTATCTAAGGGTATTGGTATCCACATGCAGCACCTTGGGATTCAGAAAGCCATCGCTCTGCAGTCTGGCTGCAACACCTCTGAAATGCTCCGCAGGCACTGACAGCTTGTCCAGATCCAGTCCGGTATCCCGGACTGTTCCCTTCAAAGTCGCGACCAGTGATTCTGTGGTAGGCTGGCTGGTTCCATTTGCCATGGGCGACAGGGCTGTATCCACTATATCCACACCCGCATATGCTGCCATCAGCAGCACCATGTCTCCGGTACCTGTAGTATTGTGTGTATGCAGATGGATAGGTACACTGACGGCCTCCTTTATGGCCTTGACCAGCGCATATGCTTCAATAGGCAGCAGCAGATTGGCCATATCCTTGATGCAGATCAGATCTGCACCCATATTCTCCATATCCTTTGCCAGCTGAACGAAATACTCTTCACTGTGGATCGGAGAAATAGTATATGACATGGCAGCCTCTACCATGCCTCCGTACTTCTTGGTTGAGCTGATAGCCTGCTCCAGATTGCGTTCATCATTCAGCGCATCGAAGATACGTATGATGTCGATACCGTTTTCGATGGATTTTGCGCAGAACGCGTCCACTACATCATCGGCGTAATGCTTGTAACCCAGGATATTCTGACCCCTGAACAGCATCTGGAGCTTGGTCTTCTTCACGTGAGACCTGATAGTCCTGAGCCTTTCCCACGGATCTTCATTCAGAAACCGCATGCAGGAGTCAAATGTCGCTCCACCCCAGCACTCCAGTGAATAGAATCCGATATCGTCAAGCTCTTCCAGTGCCGGGATCATATCCTCAGTGGTCATTCTGGTAGCCGCCTGAGACTGGTGCGCGTCTCGCAGTATCGTATCAGTTATAAGTAATGGTTTATTTGAAAGGAAATCCATATAATACCTCGTATGTAATCATCAGCCGAACAATGATATCATTACACCGGCTGCTATGGCCGATCCGATCACTCCGGCTACATTCGGTCCCATGGCATGCATCAGCAGGAAGTTGCCTGGGTTATACTCCTGACCCACCTTCTGGCTGACACGTGCGGCCATAGGCACCGCCGATACTCCTGCAGAACCGATCAGAGGGTTGATCTTCTCTTTGAGGAACAGGTTCATGAACTTGGCCAGCAGTACTCCGCCGGCAGTTCCAAATCCAAATGCAACTACACCCATGACCAGGATCATCAGGGTCTTTGGATTCAGGAATGTTGCCCCTGTTGCAGTGGCTCCGACTGAGATACCCAGGAATATAGTTACGATATTCATCAGTTCATTCTGCGCAGCCTTGGACAGACGCTCAGTCACTCCGCACTCCTTCAGGAGATTTCCAAACATCAGACACGCAATAAGCGGAGCTGCCGAAGGAACCAGAAGTGCTACAAATATAGTTACGACTATAGGGAAAATGATCTTTTCCTTCTTGCTGACTTCACGTAAGGGACGCATGACTATCTGGCGTTCCTTTTTGGTTGTGAGCAGCTTCATGATAGGCGGCTGGATCACGGGGACCAGTGCCATATATGAATATGCCGATACCGCGATAGGTCCCAGCAGCGCAGGGGCCAGCATGGCGGTTACGAATATGGCTGTAGGACCGTCCGCACCGCCGATGATACCTACGGACGCTGCTTCAGCGCCTGTAAAGAGTCCGCTGACTCTGCATCCGATATATGTCAGGAATATTCCCAGCTGAGCTGCTGCTCCGAGCAGCAGGGATTTGGGGTTCGCGATCAGGGGACCGAAGTCTGTCATGGCCCCAACTCCCATGAATATCAGGCATGGGTAGATACCCAGCTTGATCCCCAGATACAGTATATCAACCAGTCCGGGGGAGAGACTCTGTCCCACGCTCACACTCTGAAGAACCGCATCGGATACTCCCAGCGCCTGCATCTCATTCAGAAAATCCGCAGTTATCTGTCCGCCTCCGATCAGATTCCAGTGCACATGTCCGCCCGCAAAAAATATCTCATGGAACATATTTGCCCCAGGCAGGTTGGTGACCAGCATACCTACAGCTATTGGAATGAGCAGGAGCGGTTCGAACTTTTTAACTATTCCAAGGAACAGCAGGATTATGGCGATCAGCAGCATGATCGCATCCTTCCAGTTATCCCCCTGGAAGAACTGGAAGAATCCTGTCTGTTCACAGAAATTCAGTACAGCTTCCATTGATGGTGCCTCCGCTTACTCGATCACACACAGAAGAGTTCCGGTCTCAACAGAATCACCCTTTGAGACTGCGATACCGGTCACACGGCCGTCCTTCGGGCACATGATCTCGTTTTCCATCTTCATGGCCTCGAGGATCATGAGTACGTCACCTTTTTTTACAGCAGCACCCTCAGTGACCCTGACATCCAGAATATTTCCCGGCATCGGAGATGCTATTCTCTCTCCTCCTGCAGAAGCTGCAGGTGCAGGTGCTGCGGCCGGAGCAGGAGTGGGTGCGGGTGCTGCACCTTCAGTGATCTCTTCAACTGCTACTTCGTAAACTGTACCGTTTACATTTACTCTGTACTTCTTCATTATCTTATATCTCCCGTATATTGATTCAGACTACGGTTTATCCAACCTTATTTACAGATACTATTCTGATCGCATTTACATCCCTGCCCATTTCCTCTGCGATCACCGCAGAGATGGCTGCGATAAATTCAGGCGTGATCTCACTGCCGCCTTTCAGCGCTGCCGGCACAGGTGCAGATATAGCCGCGTGCTGCGCGCTGGCATGTGAAGCTTTATCGGTCTTTCTGACGATAGAGCTCATTACCGAAACCAGAAAAATGATACAGATCAGCCCTATAAATACCGTGGCCAATCCCATCAGGCATACAAAAAGATTTGAATAATCCATTTTAATTCTCCTTACAGCGCCTTAAGCCCTGCCTCAAGTCTGGCGAGACCCTCCATCATGACGGATCTGGGACATGCGATATTGACGCGCAGGAAATGATCTCCCGCGGTTCCGTATGCATGCCCTGAAGATACGAATACCTTCGCCTGCTTCCTCAGGATCTTCGACACGTCTTCTGACGTTCCCTCCGGCATATTCTTCATCGGTTCGGAAATATCCAGCCAGACCAGATATGTAGCCTCCCCGGGAACCGCCCTGACACCGGGCATATGCTCACTCACATAATCTTCAAATACTCTTCTGTTTTCAAACAGATATTCATTCAGCTGATCCAGCCAGTCTTCGCTCTCGTCAAACGCTGCGATGGCTGCAGGCAGCGCAAATGTTTCGGTTTCTGCCACACCTTCCCTGCGGAATGCGGTGCTGATGCGGCTTCTCAGATCCGGATCCGCTATCATGACAGCTGCGGTCTTAAGACCTGCGATATTGAACGCCTTGGTAGGCGCCATGCAGGTGATGCTGTTCATACACAGTTCCTCTGAAACAGAGGCAAAGGGCACATATCCGCAGCCCGGCTTTACTATATCACAGTGAATCTCATCAGAGATGATCATCACGTGATGTTTCAGGCACAGCTCTCCTATCTTCAGAAGCTCTTCCCTGCTCCAGATGCGTCCGATCGGATTGTGAGGGTTGCACAATATCATCAGTACAGTCTTCGGATCGGACAGCTTCTTTTCCAGGTCCTCGAAATCGATGCTGTACGTACCTGTCTCTCTGTCGTAGACCAGCTCGCTCTCCACGAGGTTGCGGCCGTTTTCACGGATACTGTTGTAAAACATATTGTAGACCGGAGACTGGATCACCACGTTGTCATCCGGCTGGGTGAGCACCCTTACCATACTTGATATGGCGGGCACCACTCCTGCGCAGAATACCAGCCAGTCCTTCTGCATGGTCAGTCCGTGTCTTCTCTTCCACCACGAGATATAGGCTTCATACCACCGTTCGTCAGAGCTGGTATATCCGAATACTCCATGACGGAGCTTCTCTTCCAGTGCATCCAGTATAGCCGGAGCCGCCTTGAAATCCATATCCGCAACCCACATCGGGATCTCATCTTCTGTAGCGAAGTCCCACTTAACCGAATTGGTATGCCGTCTGTCTACCGATGTGTCAAAATCAAACTTGTGTTTCAGATCAGACATCTGATCAAATTCCCCCTCACTTTAAATAGTTTTATGGCAGGGAAACCAGGATGGTCACATCCTGTCATTCCCTGCCCCTCTTTGTTTTTTTAAGAACGCCGTGCTTATCCTGCGATAAACAGTACTCCCAGTGTAGCCGGTCCGCAGTGGCTGGAAATAACTCCGCCTGCTGTGGTCTCCAGTATCTCATCGAACTTGTTCAGGCTCTCCAGATACTCTCTGACACGCTGCACATCCTCTGCAGGACATCCGGAATGTGTAATAAACACTCGCTCGGGACGGGCATTCTTCAGATCCTCTTCCATATCCTGTGCATATGACAGATATACCTTGCCTATCTTGCCGCGGTATTTCTTGCCTGCTGACATGGCACCATCTGCTACGGCGATCCTAGGATGGAGCTTCAGTGCGCCTCCGACCATAGCTGACAGGCCGCCGCATCTTCCGCCTCTGTACAGGAATACCAGCGTATCCACTACAAAGCTGGCCCTTACCTTGGGAACCAATGCATTTACATGCTGAGTGATCTCCGCTCCGCTCTTTCCCTCCTGTGCCATGATAGCCGCCTCGATAACCAGCAGTCCGATGCCTGTAGACAGGTTTTCAGAGTCGATCACGAACACTCTGTCTTCTGCGTCCAGGTTCTGTGCTGCCAGATGCATGACTGAGTTGGATGCTGACATCTCACTGGAAATAGAGAATGTAACTATCTCATTACCTGCATCCAGATATTTGCGGAACAGATCCATCGTCTCCTCAAGTGAAGGAGCTGATGTCTTCGGAGTTTTCTTAGTCTCGTCAGACCATTTGTAGATCTCCTGCGGTGTGATATTCACTCCGTCCAGGAACTCCTTTTCATCAATAAGAACATGAAGAGGAAGAATATCGATATCGTATCTTTCAACCAATTCAGACGACAGATCACATGTGCTGTCAGATATTACTTTGACCATTGGTTTATTTCCTTTCTGCGTTGTCTGAATAATCAGTATAAACTATTATTCCAAAAAATATAAGCATTTATCACCAGTTTTCACACATTTCTGTCAGAATTTCCCTGCATTTGGTGAAATACTTCCTGTTGTTTTCCAGCCGCTGAACCTTCTTCCTTGTCTCGGATCTTTTCTGCTGCTCCTGAGCAGCTGCATATATCTTTCCCTCGATCGTAACTATCTGCTCATAGAAATACCTGTTGATGTTTTCTATGGAAGCCAGATCGTTATTCCTGCCTTTAAGGACATGATCACATATAGTCAGGATCCTGGCGCAGTCATACGGAACTGACAGGCCCGATGACAGCATATAGCTGGCGGGATTGCCGAACATACCCGCTATCTGGTTGGCGCCTCTGATCACATTCTCATTTACCTTGGCTACAGCCGTCTGCGCTGCCTTGTCCACATCCTTGCCGCGGCCTCTTGCGATAGCCATGGGAAGCAGGGCCACTCCGCCTGTCATTATGGCGGCAGCGGCTATGCCCGCATTCTTCTGGCCTTCCGAACTGGAAAGGATTCCCACATAGGACTCTATCATCCTGATCATCTCTTCCAGCTCGGCTGCGTTTACCACACTTTGCCTCATACAGAATACTTCGGTCTCGTAGTCGTTGCGTAAGAGCATACCGCTGTTATCTGTCTGCTCCAGACCGGTATAAGGAGCAAACAGCTTCAGGTCTATTGCTATACTGTATATCCACAGGAGTTCTTCGTCATCTGCTTCTATCTTCTCATTGATCACATCATAAATGCTGTCTTCATCATCTATGAAGTAAGCCTTCTCATCCGAACCACGCGATCTAGCCACATCGTCCTCCCATGCAAACAGCCACGCCTGTTTCTTTTCGAGTTCTTTGAGGCTTTTGGCGGCACGGATATCATACAGGAGTTTCTGACGTTTCAGGTTATCCAGGAGCCTGGTCTGCTCTTCGGTGAGTCTCATGCGGGCAAAGCTTCTGAACATATCCTGCTCTTCCTTCTTCATGAGGCGCTTCCATGCCAGCATTTCCGAATAAGCCTTTCTGGCATCGTTTACTACATACTCCCCGTCAGCCTTGCATGCCATGGCGAAGCTGATCAGTCCTCCGTAATTGATATGAGTTACGAAATCAATGACAGCGCCTTTCCAGCCGCCTGCCATGCCGCTTCTTGCTGCCACTACTGCTGCCTTGGCTGTAGTTACAGCAACAAATGTTCCGGAAGATACCGTCAGCATTCTGGTTATGACTCTGCTGTTATACGGCAGGAAATGCGTACTCTCTATTCTGGACAGATCCGAATAGCTCTTAATATTCTTGTTTCTGATCTCCATCATCAGACGCCTCAGCATATAGAAGCTTCTGACCATGCATTCATTTATCAGGATAGACAGAGAGAACCTGGCTATATCCAGCTGGCCTCCCAGTTCTCCGGGCAGGTCGAAGCTGCGTCCGTCCTTCTCTGTCAGCCCAAACCCTCCGTGCAGCAGCTGAGCTACCAGTGAATAGACCTCGCTGCCTTCCGGCTCTGTCTTGCCAGATGACCTGTTTCTACCCATCTTAAAGAGCGGTGACTGTGATATGTCTCTGATCAGCGACGAAACAGACTCTGGGATCCCTTTTGCCACCATTTTATCCGGGTCAGATGCGATAGATCTGCCGGATCCCAGGACCCATACCAGCACACCGTTCAGAATCTTCTCCGCATCGGTTTCAGCAGTCTGACCATCTGGCAGATCTCTGATGGAAAACCTGCCGGCTGCGTCTGTTCCGTATATCTTGCCGGTAAACTGTGACAGTATGGAAAAGCACAGTCCTGCTGCTGACGCGTTCTGTGCGAGGTCAATAAAACCTGCCTGAGTGTTCCTTCCGGAAGGACTGCATACCGAGATGATCTTTCTGATCGCTTCATCCGCATTGCTTCCGCGGTATCCAACGAGCTTCGCAGCCTTTATCACGAACTTGCCCAGCTGCTCAGAGCCGAAGTCGGCCGCGTCCTTTATATTGAATTTCCCCAGCCAGAACATATCCAGTGCGGCACAGATCACACCGCATGCTGCGGCTGCAGCGTAGTCGACCTTGTCGATCTCGTCTATGCCATCAGCAAACTCCATGCTGATGATCTCTTCCTCCTCCGGATGCTCCAGCGGACCGTCTGCAAGTGTGAAGCGTGCCCCGCCTTCATTCGAAGCTTCTGCCAGCTCCGGGTCATCTACGATGATCTCGGTTTCTGTTCCGAAGTCTATATTCTGCTGTTCCCAAATAGTCAGCTCGTTCATCTGTATCTCCTTATGTGATCACATCAAACCGATTTTATAATAACATACATCAATAACCATTTGACATATCTTTTTTTTGCCTATATAATACAATCTACTCGTCTTGAAAGGCGGTGAAAACGGGGTGTGGCTCAGTTTGGCTAGAGTGCGTGATTTGGGATCACGAGGTCGCAGGTTCGAGTCCTGTCACCCCGATCATTACAAAAAGGGCTGTGTCAGATGACACAGCCCTGTATTCATATTCAGGTCAATATATTATTCTTTACCGGTCCAGCAGTACGTGCAGATATTATCTTTATCGATACCGATAGCTTCGAGCAGACCATCTATGGACTGATATCCGAGCGAGTCAAATCCCAGACTCTTGCAGATCTCCTTCAGCAGGCACTGTCCTCTGTCGGTCATGGCATCAGCATACTCATGGATATATTTATCTCCGTCTTCGCCTTCGAGCTTCCTGATGGTCCTGCGGGCGATCAGCTCCTGATCGGAATTGCTGCGTGAGAAGTTCAGATACTTGCATCCGTACATGATAGGCGGGCAGGCAGAACGCATATGTACTTCCTTCGCTCCCGCTCCATAGAGGAATTCAACTGTCTCCCTGAGCTGGGTTCCACGGACGATGGAGTCGTCCACAAAGAGCAGTTTTCTGCCTTCTATCAGCTCAGGTATAGGGATCTGCTTCATCTTGGCAACCTGGTTACGTATATCCTGGCTGGTGGGCATGAAGCTCCTGGGCCAGGTCGGTGTGTACTTGACAAATGGTCTGGCCAGTACCTTGCCGCATGCATTTGCAAATCCGATTGCATGAGGAACACCTGAATCCGGCACACCTGAGACAGAATCAACATCCGGAAGGATGCCTCTTTCCATCTCGGATCTGGCCATGATGCCGCCGTTCCTGTATCTCATTACCTCAACATTTACACCCTCATAGG
>JAZUNG010000147.1:0-3840 GCA_045604025.1 Lachnospiraceae bacterium
TGTTTTATCCGTGGGATCATCCTGAGCCTTTGTAGTGGGTTCGTGAATAAACATACTGCGGATATCGTCGTATGAATCCTTCGCCTCGTTATAGGCTGCATTGGCAGTCAGCAGCTTGTATCCGGCAAAACAGAATACACCGAGAGCGAGCACAAACACTATGATCAGAAGTACGGTTATGGCTGTATTCTTCTTTTTTCCGGCAGGTGCTGATCCACTTTTCATACCCGGAATTATAACACCTGGCAGGACAAAATGAAATTGCTTTATATGATTTATATGGTACCATATAGGTATGTTTGACATTGATGAAGAGTTAAAGAAACTTCCATCCAGCCCGGGCGTGTATCTGATGCACAACGCACGGGATGAGATCATATATATCGGCAAGGCCCGGATCCTGAAGAACCGGGTCAGACAGTATTTCGACAAAAGCCGTGTCAGATCGCCCAAGATCGAGAAAATGGTATCTCAGATCGCGTGGTTTGAATACATTGTGACCGACTCCGAAGTCGAAGCGCTGATCCTCGAAAACAATCTGATCAAGGAAAACAGACCCCGCTATAACACGATGCTGAAGGATGACAAGACTTATCCTTATATCAAGCTGACCGTCAGCGAGGATTATCCGAGGCTGGTCATAACCAGGAAGGTGAAAAAGGACAGAGACAGATACTACGGTCCATATCCTACAGGTACGGATGTCAGGGAGATCATCGAGCTCCTGGAGCAGGTGTACATGATCAGAGACTGCCGCAGAGTATTCCCGAGGGATTTCGGTAAAGAAAGGCCCTGCCTGAACTATCATATAGGCAGATGCGCGGGTGTCTGCACCGGTCAGGTCAGCATAGAAGAATATGCGGAAAATGTCCGCGGCGTCAGAAGATTTCTCGAGGGAAACAGCACTGAGCTGGTGAGCTATCTGAAGGAGCAGATGCTGGACGCCTCATCAAAGATGGAATATGAGAAAGCGGGACAGCTGAAGGAGCTGATGCAGTCGGCCGCAAGGATCAGTCAGCACCAGAAGATGGAGTATGACCCGAAGGATAACAGAGATGTGCTGGGTCTGGCAGTCAGCGGATTTGAAGCCATCATGCAGGTGTTCTTTATCAGGGAAGGCAAACTGATAGACAGAGAACATTTCTATCTGACCGCTGCTCCCGAAGAAGGCGAGACGGAGATCCTGTCCAGTTTTATCAAGCAGTATTATTCAGGCACTCCATTCCTGCCAGCGGAGATACACCTCCCCGCAGAGATCGATGACAGCGAGGCTATAGAGGCATGGCTGTCTGAAAAGGCCGGTCACAAGGTGGCACTGATCACACCCAAGAAAGGGAAGAAAGAGAAGATGGTCGAGCTGGCCGAGCAGAATGCCAGACTGGCTATCGAAAAAGATAAAGAGAAGGCCAAGAGGGAAGAACTCAGGACCAGAGGCGCTATCGGGGAGATCTCCAAGATGCTGGGAATCAACTATGCCAAGAGAGTGGAGTCATATGATATCTCCAATACAGCCGGCTATGAGTCTGTGGGCTCCATGGTGGTCTTTGAGGACGGAAGGCCCAGGAAGAATGACTACAGGAAGTTCAAGATCAAGACTGTTGTGGGACCTGATGATTATGCCAGCATGGCAGAGGTCCTGAAAAGAAGGTTTGCCCATACTGAATGGCCCAGACCGGATCTGCTCCTGATAGACGGCGGCAAGGGCCAGGTGAGCGCGGTAAAGGAAGCCCTCGGTGAGGACCTGGATATCCCTGTATGCGGCATGATCAAGGACGACCATCACAGAACCCGCGGACTGATCTATGAGAACCGCGAGTACGAGATGTCCAGAACGTCAGAGAGCTTCAAACTCCTGACCAGGATCCAGGATGAGACGCACCGGTTCGCCATAGAGTATCACAAGAAACTGCGCAGCAAAGGTCAGGTCAGATCGATCCTGGACGATATCCCGGGTATAGGTCCCAAGAGAAGACTGGCACTGATCAGATACTTTAAATCCATAGAAAAACTGAAAGAAGCGGACGCGGAAGAGATAGCTCAGGTACCGGGCATGAACCGAGCTGCAGCGGATGCTGTGGTGGAATTCTTCCGAGATAAATGATAAAATAAGGCAGGAGGATATCATGGCCAAAGAATATATTTTGATGGCAGAACTTGCCGAACATCTTGATATGGTAAATCTGACTCCGGACATCGATCTGAACGAAGTCAGGATATATCACAGAAATGTCAACAGACCCCAGATGTTCCTGACGGGGTATGAGAAGCATTTTGATGAAGAGCGCATTCAGATATTCGGAGAGCTGGAACAGCATTATCTGCTTCAGTTCACACCGGAACAGCGCAGATGCAAATTCGAGCGCCTCATGGCCACAGGTATCCCCGGTATCATTATCTGCAGGGGACTCGAGGCCTATCCGGAGATGCTGGAGGTCGCAGAGCAGATGAGAACTCCGGTCCTGTCATCTTCCAGAACCACAGCTGCAGTGATGGTAGATACGATCGGGTGGATCAATATCCAGTTCGCTCCATCTAAGACCATGTATGGAGTCATGGTGGATGTCTATGGCGAAGGCATTCTGATCACTGGAGTTTCCGGAGTCGGAAAGAGCGAGACAGCCATAGAGCTGGTCAAGCGCGGACACAGACTGGTTGCCGACGATCTGGTGGAGATATCCAGAGTGAGCGAGACCATGCTGGTCGGACAGGCGCCTCAACTGACCAGACACTTTGTTGAGCTGAGAGGTATAGGCGTTGTAGATGTCAAGTCTCTGTACGGAGTAGAGAGCGTAAAGGATCGTTCTCCTATCGATATGATCATCAATCTGGAGGAGTGGGATCCTCAGAAGAGTTATGACAGGCTGGGTCTTCGTGAAGAGTATGAAGAGATCCTCGGAGTTAAGGTCGTGAGATATTCGGTACCTATCAGACCGGGCAGGAATCTGGCGATCATCATCGAGACCGCTGCGGTTAATAACAGACAGAAAAAGATGGGATACAATGCAGCTCAGGCACTGACTGACAGAGTATCCGCTGAAATTAAAAAAAGACAGAACGAGAATAAATAAGAGCAGACAATATGAAAACAGAACTGATAGATAAATTGAAAGATGTTCTTGGAACCGGAAATGTGCTGGAAAATGAGATGATGAGAGATCATTCATCCATGCAGACAGGAGGACCAGCCAGACTGTTCCTCACACCGACAGATACTGATGGCCTGAGGGATGCTGTAAGGCTTCTGAATGAATACGATATACCGTGGTATGTGATCGGAAATGCAACCAATATCCTGTTTAAGGACTCCGGATATGACGGAGCTCTGATACAGATGCTGGATAAACAGAACGCCGTAACTGTTGACGGAGTTACAGTCACAGCGCAGGCAGGAGTGATGCTGAAAGAGCTGGCGCGGATCATATGCGAGGCAGAGCTGACAGGATTCGAGTTCGCGTCAGGGATCCCCGGAAGTCTGGGCGGCGCAGTCACCATGAATGCCGGTGCATATGGCGGAGAGATGAAGGACGTGGTGAAGCAGGTAACTGTCATGGACAGGGCAGGCCAGATCCGTATATTCAGCGCAGATGAAGCAGATTTCTCTTACCGTCACAGCGCATTTTCGGGAGGAGAGTACATCGTACTGTCCGCTGAACTGGAGCTGAAGCATGGAGTGCGCAATGAGATACAGGCTCTCATGGACGACCTGAATGCCAGAAGAAAAGACAAGCAGCCGCTTGAATACCCCAGCTGCGGGTCCGTGTTCAAAAGACCTGAGGGGTACTTCGCAGGCAAGCTGATCATGGATGCAGGACTGAAAGGCGCCAGAGTAGGCGGAGCCAG
>JAZUNG010000148.1:0-29295 GCA_045604025.1 Lachnospiraceae bacterium
AATACAGTCATTGATAGCTGAAGCTGAAGCGGTAAGTGAAGAAGAATGGAGTATGTTTATTGATGATAATTATGCAAGGATTCAAGATATTAATTTAAAGTTTACAGATTATGTTAATTATCATATGAACCAATATATTACAGATAATTCTTTTCAGAGCGATTTAGAGGACCGCAATTCAGCTGGTTATGGATATGAAAAAAACCAATTGCCTTCTGATATGGTTGGACGGGATTTGACAATTTCATATCCGGAATAACAAAAGATATAAACGCTAGAAAGGAGAGTTTAAGAATGAAAAAAAAGATCATGGCCTTGTTATTAATAATATCGATCACAGTTTCAGCAGTTGTACCATGCCTGGCTTGGACAGAAGGTACATTTGTCGGAAGTGATGGGTATTATTTTTCCAGAAAATATGCATCAGATTTTCTAAATCCATGGACTTATGGAGCATTGCTTTACGACAATGTTGGTACTTTTGCCTTTATGCATTTCGGATATAAGGATAGTACGGATTTTGACAGGACTAAAGCATTAGTGAGCAATGATTCTTCATACGCAACGATACAACAGGGAACATCAGCTTACTATTATGGCTCGTTAGCATCGACGGGAACATGGTCAAGTAAATTTGTGTCACATGGAACAACTCCGGTTACATACTATATTGACTGGGTTAAATCTCACACTACAGATTTGTATGCATATGTGAACCATTCATACGCAAGCGAGTTTCAGGCATATATGAACTAGTCAGAAAGGAGTATGAAGGCAGAGCAGATTTGCTCTGCCTTCAAGTGATAAAATGAACATTTTCAAGAAAACTCTTAAAGCGTTTAGTATTGTTTTGATCATATGTGTGGGAATCTTTGCTCTGATCAATATATTCTGGCTGATCACTATGTGGCTGCCCCATCACCGGGTGAAGAGTAATCCAATTGTTGGTAAAAAGATAGAAGATAAATACCAGTATGAGCTGGCTCTTACACCGATAGATTATTTATCGTTTGGGGAAATCTTTATGGTCGCATGCAGTGGCAGCGGTATCACTATTTATTATGGAGATGCCGATAACGCTGATTTTTCTCATGGAGTGTCTTCTGGTACGTTATGGGGGATATATTGTTACAGGAACTGGAAGGGAGAGATCTTCTATAATATAGACTGCTGGGATCCAACTACAGACTTTTCCTTTCATACCGGGATCGATAAAGACCTGAACGTGCTTGAAAATGAGCTGCTGGAAGATGACCAGATAGCCGAACTGGAGGCATATATAGCAGAGAATTATGATGAGTTCAGATATATATTCGATATAGCCATAGAAGTGTGGGAAGGCTGAAGTATGACGTATATGAAGATCATTAAATGGATGATCAGCCTGATACTTTTTGCACTATGCTTTGCCACAGGCAGCGAACTGTTCCAGAGCCATGTCAGCCATTTCACAGGAGGGTTGCTGTATACGTACCTCATCGATGTGACCCCTGCATCATACGCAGCTGTAAGGGAAGCATGCGACCGTGAGGATACAGGAGCATTTCTTATGAAATATACTGCCGACAGCATAGACTGTGGGGAATGCCATATTTACGCCACAACAAAAGCAGCAGAAGTGCTCTGTTCCGGGATGGATATCAGGAGCGGAACATATAAAAGCCTTCTGTCCGGGAAATGCGAGATCATTTTTCATGATTTTGCCGAACTGGAACAGTCCGGTCAGATCACAGGGAACAGGCCGATATATTTCCTGGGCGATGAGAGCAGTATACGGGCCACTGGAAAAGAAATAAACCGGGATGAAAAGATCATATCCATGCTGGAAAAGGACAAGGGGGGCATTACAGGGGTAATATATGCAGTGTGGGGCAGTTCAATGGCATTTCTGCTCCTTCTTACGTGGATATGTATCCAGTTTGACAGAAAAAAGGACTTCATCAGGATATCCATGGGGCAGCCACGCCTTAAGATCATGATCACAGGTATGGCGATGGATACAGTTGCATATATTTTAGCATTCATTCTGCCCAGTTCTGTGCTCAGCAGGATCATATATCTATCTTACAAGCACAGAGAGATAATGCTGCTCTTTATCACATTTATCATCCTGAACGGTCTGCTATACATTTCGCTATATGGGTTCAGTCATAAAGAGATAATATATGGAGCCAATATAAACCAGAGGCTGCTGTCGTGCTGTTATGTACTGAAACTGGTGATGTCAACAGCTGCGATAGCAGGCATCTCGCTGTTCGTGATGCTACTTGCAGGCAATGGGAGATATCTGGCCATGTATGATGATATAAATGTGTTCAGAGATTATTATCAGCTGACATTCGAGCTGGAAGGGGAGGGCAGTGAAGACCTCAGGAGACTGCAGATGGAGACTATGGGAAGATTCTTCATGGACAGATATTGCGACAACACACTAGCCCTGGCTGCAGCCCTTACTTGGACAGAAGACGGGGAAGGCCATTACCAGCCATTGCTGATACTCAATAGAGCATCGCAGCCGTTGATCCATCAGGATAGCATGAAGGATTTGATAAAAGATAAAGATTTCTATCTGTTCATACCCCGGACAGAGGGAACTCTATTCCCTGATGATGAAATAGGGAATTTTATCTACTATACTTTTGGCATTACAGAAGATAGGTATTCTTTTGAAAAAGTATTCTATGATGATCCGGTGGAGATACTGTTCTTTGATCTGGACAACCTGTTCTACCTTGAATATGGGTTCGAAAAGGCGGTCCAGCCAACGTTTCTTTACGCCAATATATCCGGTGAGAAGCTGAAGGAGATAGGCCCGCCATATCCCCCGTATCCTATAGAGGGGATGACCCTTATGTACAGGATCAGCGAGGATGACCTGGAACTTTATAGGGATACCTATGGGTTCAGGACGCTCGAGAGGGTATCCGTGGTGAACACATGCAACAAGCATAAAGCGCTGTTCTTAAGGAATATCCTGCTGAGTGGGACCACAAGCGGACTGCTTCTATTCCTGAGTGCTGTCATTATCATGGTCCTTTCGAGGCTGGAATACACAATAAACGCCAGGCTGTTGTCAGTGAGAAAGATGCTCGGTTATTCAGTTGTCCGGAAGAGCGCTGCGATGCTGCTTTTGAATATGATAGCAATAATGATCAGCGTAGCTGTGAACGTGATGATCTCTATTCTGACCGGGTTGTTCCGGTGGTCCTTGCCGCTCATATGCGGCGGAGTGCTGCTCGCAGCGGAGTTTATGTTGATGGTAGTCGTCATGTCATGGTTTGAGAGGAAAGATTCCATTAAGCTTTTGAAAGGCGGTTTGCTATAGGAGAATGATATAAAAAATGATATCGATAAATAATGTGACTAAATCATTTGGTGAAAAGGATCTGTTCCAGGATTTGAATCTGGAGATTCCGGACGGCTCTTTTATAGTCTTCGCTGGAAAGAGCGGATGTGGCAAGACCACTCTGCTGAACATGATCGGAGGCCTCGAAAAGCCAGACAGTGGTCAGATCATCGTAGATGGTCTGGACATATACAAAAAGAGGAACCTGACAGATTATTTTACATATAAGGTCGGTTTTCTGTTCCAGAACTTTGCGCTTGTCGAGGATCGTACAGTATACAAAAACCTACAGCTGGTACAGAAGAAAGCCCGGACTGGCCATACCATTGAAGATATCCTGGATGAACTGGGAATATTGGACAAGAAGGATGAGCTGGTATACCGCCTGTCGGGAGGTGAACAGCAGAGAGTGGCTCTGGCAAGGCTGATGTATAAGAGATGCGATATCATCCTGGCAGATGAACCGACGGGATCTCTAGATAATGAGAACGCAGAAGCCGTGATGGATATCCTGCATCGGATAAACGGTCAGGGCAAGACAGTGATAGTAGTAACGCATAGTGAGAAGATCATTCTGAGTGAGCAGTGGGTGGTGAACCTGTAAATACAACCGATATCCAGTGGGCATTATAGTGCGGAGGAGAAGCTATTCGTACTTGTTTTTTATTATTCAAGGCATTCGGATCAACACTCATATAACTATTCCGAATTCACTTGTGCTGTCTTCATATGATATGAATATTCTTTTGGGTAATATCATGCAGAATGCGATTGATACAGCTGAAAAATATGACGGAAGCATTTCCTTCACTGAAAAAAATGGATTGTTTACAGTCAGTGTATTACTGCTGATGTGATAGGATAATATATGCAGTTGATAAATGGCTATCCATATGCTACAATATGGATAGCCATTTCTGCTGAAGTGGTTAATCTCGTCAATATCTGCAGGTTGCTGTTATCAGAAGTCAGGAGGGGCATTATGAACATTGATGAACTCAGGATCATAAAAGACGCGAAGGAAATGTCGGCGGTTGATATCGCGATGAAGTCAGGTGTTCCGGTCAGTACGGTTTACAAGATATTCCAGAGACAGACAATCAACCCGCGCAAGGAGACCATGGCTGCGATCGAGAGAGCTCTGGGCATTCGACCTGAAAAGGACGAGAACACTGTCAGGGAAGATAGCCCTTACAGCTTATATAACGCTGGCAGCAATGCCATGAAGGCGGACAGTGATATGTCTCCGATAGATACTCTGATCGCTGCGACAGGGAAGAGGCAGGGTGAATTCACTACGAAGGATCTGGAAGACTGGCCTGAAGATTTCAGGATAGAACTGATCGACGGAGTAATATATGATATTTCATCGCCCACGACCAGGCACCAGATCATTGCATTTGAACTGGCAAAAAGATTAGACAGATTTATTGAAGAAAATAAAGGCAAATGTGTTGTGCTGGTTGCGCCGGTGGGTGTGATGATCGATCAGGATGACAGGACAGAACTGCAGCCGGATGTCTCTATCGTCTGCGACAGAGGCAAGTTCAAGGATGGCATCATCTGGGGATCACCGGATTTTGTTGCTGAGGTTCTGTCACCGTCTACTGGAAAGAGGGACCTGGGTATCAAGATGCTCAAGTACAAGCACGCCGGGGTGAAGGAATTCTGGGCGGTCGATCCAAAAGAAAAACACATCATTGTTTACCTCTTTGAAGAAAGTGATATTATCAGGATGTACACATTTAAAGATACTGTCCCTGTCAGTATCTATGATGGGGCGTGCAGCATAGACTTCTCTCAGATCGAAGCTTACCTGGCAGACATATTCGGGAGCGCTGAGTAAGTCGGGAGAGGATGACTTTACACCGTCTTCGTGATATACTATCAGCACATGAAAACAGCTAACGAGGGGATATAATATGGGAAACAGTTCAGATAAGATCAAAGCAAATACAAGGCTGGAGAGCGGAGCGGTTCCGTCAATGGATGCCTGGCTTCGTGAGGCCAAGGCAGATCCGACAGCGGCAGAGATAGGTATGTATCTGACACACAATGGCGTGGTCAGACAGACAGCCAAGGCCAGAGTGCGTCTGGGAGCAGAGGATACGCAGCCTGTTACGGGCATGTTTTTTTCCTATGACAGAGCCAGGGTTGAGAGCGCTCTGGAGGCAGCCGGACAGATGGATGGCATCTACTATATCAGAGTCTGGCTGAACGAAGGGAACCTGACAGTTGGTGACGACATCATGTTCGTTCTTATAGGCGGGGATATCAGACCGCATGTGGTTGACTGCCTGCAGTCTTTGGTTGGAACGATCAAAAACGAATGTGTAGTTGAGAACGAGAAGTACTGAAACATGACTGATGTGGCTGTATCTGTGAAAAAGAGTAGTTTGGGATGAGAAGTAATACTGCCGGGGCACAACAGACAGTTAACGGCTGGCAGTGAGGAAGAATGAGTCAGACAGAGTATTTTGACAGGATAATAATAGGAGCCGGGCTGTATGGTCTGTATGCAGCGCTGCATTGCGTGCGCAAGGGTCAGCATGTGCTGGTCCTGGAGCGGGACAGCGCAGCTTTTCAGCGCGCGACATATATCAATCAGGCCAGAGTACATCAGGGGTATCACTACCCCAGGTCTCTTTCTACCGCCGGCAAGTCTGCCGGATATTTTGAGAAATTCAACAGAGATTACAGCTTCTGCATAAACAGAGAATTCGAGCAGATCTACGCTATATCCGAGCTCTTTTCCTGGACCGACGGAGAACAGTTCAAATCGTTCTGCAAGGCAGCCGGCATCCCGTGCGAGGAGCTGAAGGCAGAAAGATTCTTCAAGCCCGGTATGTGTGACGGGGCATTCCTGACACGTGAGTATACATATGATGCTGCGTTGCTGGGGAAGTATTTCCTGGAACAGCTGGCAGACTATCCGGATGTCAGGATACTTTATGGTCAGAGGATCACTGATATCTGCAGAGACGGAGACAGATATGTTGTCCGTTGCGCAGATACTGAAGATGCGGGATCTCCCGGTGTGGGGGAGGACCATGGCCAACGCGAGTTCAGCACCGGTTATCTGTTGAATGCGTCATATGCATCCACCAACCAGATCACGGATATGCTGGGATATGAGAAGTTCAATATCAAGTATGAACTGTGCGAGATTATTCTCTGCGAGGCCAATGACAGGCTGAAGAACTACGGTTTTACGGTCATGGACGGACCGTTCTTTTCCATTATGCCCTTCGGTATGACAGGGCTGCATTCGCTGACCGCGGTAACATTTACCCCTCACGATACCAGCTATGAAGAGCTGCCACGTTTCGTATGTCAGGACAGGTCCGGAGGTTACTGCACACCTTCCATGCTGGGTAACTGCAATCTGTGCCCGGCCAGGCCGGAGAGCGCATATCCGTATATGTCCACGCTGGCCAGAAAATACATGCGCGAGGAATTCGATTTCACATACAGGTCATCGCTGTATTCCATGAAACCGATCCTGAAGGATTCGGAGATCGATGATTCCAGACCCACAGTGGTCAGGGTGTTCAGCGAGAAGCCGTATTATGTCAGCGTGCTTTCAGGCAAGATCAATACCGTATATGATTTGGACGAGGTTTTAGATCATGACGACTAATAAAGAAAAGAATTTCATGTCAGCTGTTATCTATGTCAGAAATGCCGAGGCAGTGATCGGAGGATTCCTGCTGAAAGTTTCGGGCTTCTTAAGCGAGAACTTCGAGCATGCAGAGATCATCTGTGTGGATGACGCTTCACAGGACGGAAGTGTTCAGAAGATCCGCGAGGCAGTGCAGCAGATAGAAAGTATAAGTGTAACTATTGTACATCTGGCAGCCTTCCATGGAAGAGAGGCTGCCATGCAGGGAGGAACCGGTATTTCTATCGGAGACTTTGTCTATGAGTTCGATGAACCGTTCGCATCTCTCGATACAGAGGACATGATGAAGTTGTATAGATGTTCACTCGAGGGCAATGATATTGTTTCTGCCATTTCTGGCAGGAACAGAGGCGCTTCGTCCGGTCTCTTTTACAGGATCCTCAACAAGTCTGCGAACATGTCTTATGAGCTGGGGACCGATTATTTCAGGCTGCTGAGCCGCAGGGCCATCAACCGTATCGGCAGCCAGAACAAGATCATCGCATACCGCAAGGTAGCGTATGCTTCAGCCGGACTTAAGATGGATTCCGTGATGATAACAAATGTCCCTGACAGTATCCGTGAGAAGGGAAACGGCAGGTACAGAAGATGGCTGGCTACGGATTCGCTCCTGATGTTTACCAATGTCGGGTTCAAGTTCTCACTCATCATGACACTGACTATGATGATCATCATGATCGCAATTGCGGTCTATGCGATCGTCGCCAGGCTGACTCTGGGAACTATTGAAGGCTGGGCATCCACGGTACTGCTGCTGGCATTTGGATTCTTCGGGATTTTCAGTATGCTGACGATCATCACCAAGTATCTGCAGCTTCTGATCAATATAAATGTCAGAAAGAAAGCATTTACTTTTGAAAATATAGAGAAACTCAACTGATACAGATACGATCAGCATGGCTCACAGCAGCTGACCGATCACAAGAGGGGCATAGATGTTTTTAAATATATTACTGCCGGTTTATAACGAAGAACGCCGCATAGAACACGGCGTGACGGGAACTATAGAGTATCTGGAGTCCATCGGATTTACGGATTATATGATCACCATAGAGGATAATGCGTCTGTTGACAAGACGCAGGAGATTGCCGAAGACCTCTGCCGCAGATACAGTCAGGTCCATTATGACCGGCTGAGCATCAAGGGTGTAGGTGTGGCGTTCAAGAACGGTGTAGCGGGAAATACCTGCGATGTTGTGGGATATATGGATATCGATCTGTCCACTGACATCCGTCACCTGGGTCAGGTGATAGATATCTTCCGGAGTCAGAGTGACGTACAGATGGTCAACGGCTCCAGATGGAGCAAGGAGTCAGACACTACCGGCAGAAAATGGTACCGCAACCTGTCATCGTATGGACTGACATTCATGCTGAAGACGTTCCTGAAGATGAAGTCTTCGGATTCCATTTGCGGATTTAAGTTCTTCAGGAAGGATTTTGTGGAAGAACTGATATCTGAAAGCGGAGATGAACCCGGATGGTTCTATATCATAGAATTGCTGCTGAGAGGAGAGAGGAAGCCCGCCAGGATCTACGAACTCCCGGTTCACTGGGCAGACGATTACGACTCCAAGGTTGACTATATCAAGGTCATTAAGAATTATCTGAGCAATATCAGGAGACTGCGCAGGCAGTTCAGAAAAGAAGGCATACTGTAATGAGTCTGATGAAATGCATTCTGGTCGGAAGAGGATACTGGGGAAGGATTCTTGAAAAGTACCTGGAAGGTGCCGGATTTGACGTGGAATATATTTTTACGTCCAAGGATCAGAAGTCATTTGAAGAAATACTTGCATTAAGCCATGCCGAGGCGGTCTTTATCTGCTCGCCCGTTTCCACTCATTATGAATACGTCCGCAAGGCCCTGACCTGTGGGAAGCATGTTTTCTGCGAGAAGATGCTGACAGAAGATCTAAAGCAGGCAGAGGAACTCTTTGCCATGGCTGATCAGGTAGGGAAGGTCCTCTTTACAGACTATATCTATCTTTACTCACCCTCCATCCGCAAGGCCAGAGAACTGTGTGACAGGACGGGACCTGTCAGAGAGATCAGGGCAGAGATAACGCAGTTCGGGAAGTTTTACCAGGATACAGATGTGACTGGCAATATCGCGGTCCACATGATATCCGCCCTGGGATATCTGACCGACTTCAGAAAGCCTGACAGTATATTCAGAGAGATCGTTGCTGATGCGAAGTTCAGGAGAGATAAAGAAGCTCCTTCGATGAAAGAGGCATACGACCTCCCGGAAGGACAGATCCTTGATGAGAAGATCGCTTATGAGATCAAAGGACTGCGGGCTGTGATCCGCGCTTCGATCGTAGCGGACGAGAAGGTCAGAAGGATCCGCACGTCCGGATTCAGAGGAGATGTCATATTTGACATGATGAAAGACCCCGCGCTGGAGGCGGAGTTCTACAATGACAACGCAAAACTGACTTACAGTTTTGATGAAATGAACAATCTGAAAGAAAGTCTCAGAACATTTTCTGCATGTATTCAGAATCCGACAGATGCTGAGTACGATCTGAACAGGCAGTGCTCTCTGTATGTGGAGAGATTCGCGGAAACACTGCGCAGATAATAACTCCTAAACAATATATCTGTTTAAGAACGGTATCTTGTTCAGCACGAACGACACCAGGAAGGCCACGATGAAAACCCCTGATGTCAGGATGACTGCGGAGAATATCGGCTTAAAAGAAAGCACATTTATATTAAAGAAGTACTGCAGTCCTTCCAGCAGGAGCGCATGTACCAGATACGCTCCGAAGCTGTATTTGGCCAGATCAAAGAATACTCTGTGGACCTTCCGGTTCTGACGTTCCGGCTCCTGCTCACACCTGAATGCGTATTTGAACAGGACAAATGTTGCGATGACCTTCAGCAGTACAGAGACAGTAAAATTGGAATGGAAGGTATCGAGAGCTACCTGCTGCATGCGGGATTCCTGCAGTGAGAGTTGGAACGACAGGAATACCCCGACCAGTCCACCCGCATATATAAGGATGCGCAGCTTCCTGCCGATCTCTTTTCTGTGCAGATAATATCCCAGTATAAAATAGAACGGATACCCTATGACCATATGAAGGTTCATCTCTGTATATCTGGAGACCAGCTGATGGAGCAGGCTCGAATCCTGCATCTCCAGGAAAGTTGTGGCACAGTAGCGTATCTGCGGTATCAGGAATGTGAAAATGAATGACAGTATCAGGAAATATCTGATGCCGAACTCGGACTTCGCGATCTGCTGCAGCAAAGGGACGCAGATATACAGACCGATGATCATGGGAATGAACCACAGATGATAGTGGCTGAAGAATATCCCTCTGATTACGACTACCGGACCATAATAGTAGTTGACAGTTATGGAATAGATAAATGCCCAGAATATATATGCGCAGACCATTCTGAGGACATGCTTCAGATACAGCTTCTTCAGGGAAGTCTCCCTGCCCAGGAACAGAGCACCGCTGATCAGTACAAATAGCAGAACGCCATGGTCTGTGATGCTTTTATATCCGTTTAACAGAGCCCATGTTCTGCTGTTTACATCTGTCCCGCTCCAGCAGGCAGATGCAACATGCAGCAGCATGACCAGAAAAGTAGCTGCAACTCTGAGGTAGTCAAAATAAATAATTCTTGAAGAAGAGGTGTTTTCGCTCAAGAGGGTAACCTTCTTATGTTATTTTTCGTCTGACTCATCACATTCCAGAAACTTCTTCCTGAAGTAAACTGTATGAAGATTCATTTCAAAATCCTGCCGATTCTTGTGGTTGATGTTGCTGAGAATAAGTCCGGTGAAACACGACTGGATCGCGGCGATCAGAATAAATCCTCCGGCTATGAGCGTAGGAAAACGGGGGACCAGACCTGTCTGGAAGTAGGTTATGAAGATCGGGATGAGCAGAGCAACAGCGATGATCGCCAGGATAGCTGCGATGATTCCGAAGAATATTCCCGGTCGGTATGACCTGAACAGATGGAAGATCGTGCGGATGACCTTCATTCCATCTGAATAAGTGTTGAGCTTGGAAACACTTCCTGAAGGGCGGTCTTTATAATTGATAACAACGTTTTCCAGATGCATGTTCTTGTCGACTGCATGGATGCTCATCTCGGTCTCAATCTCAAATCCTCTTGAAAGAACAGGGAATGTCTTGACGAAAGCATAACTCAGAGCCCTGTAACCAGTCATGATATCCTTGATCTCGGTATGGAACAGCAGATTGATGACGGAACGAACCATGAAGTTGCCAAAGTTGTGGAATGGACGTTTATTTTCCGTATAGTATGTGGATGACAGACGGTCGCCGATGACCATGTCAATCTGTTTTTTCAGGACCAGATCGGCCATCTCTCTGGCATTTTCTGCAGGATAGGTATCATCGCCGTCGGTGATGATGTAGCACTCGGCATCTATCTCGCGGAACATCCTGCGGATAACGTTACCTTTCCCCTGCATATATTCGTGTCTTACTACGGCTCCGACCTCTCTGGCTATCTGAGCGGTCTGGTCGGTTGAGTTGTTGTCATAGACATAGATGACCGCTTCGGGAAGGATAGTTTTGAAATCAGTAACTACTTTCCGAATGGTCTTCTCTTCGTTATAGCAGGGTATCAGTACGGCTATTTTATCCATGAGTCAGCGGGTCCACATAATATTTGCTGCATAAACAGCAGCGTTTACCAGTAAAACAATAACACAAACACTGAAATATATCCAGCTTTTTAAGTTAGAGTTAAGCTTGGCGGATTACGATAAATGCACGAAGGAAATACAATTTCCGAAACTAAGTGAAAAACAAACTGAACCGGATCGGTTCTGACCATTAGGAGGGTACTGCGATGAAAAATAACAGAAAGGAACATAAAACCGGAAAGGGCCTGATCAAGAAAGCGGCAGCCTGTCTGATCGCCTTCTGTCTGGTGGTGACGCTGGCAGTTACGGCATTTGCGGACGGAAATACTCCGCCTGATATGCCGGGCGGCGCTACCGGAGATATGGGCGGTGGCCCAGGAGGCTTGGGCAGTCCCGGAGGATCATCAGGCGTAGAAAGCTATGATGCGGTCAATGAATACTCTGAAGCTACTACCATATCCGGAGAGAATATCTCTTCTACAGGTACAGACGAGAATGCCATCCTGGTATCCGGAGGCGAGGTAGTTGTTGAAGATACAACCATTTCCAGGACGTCATCAGATTCAACCGGTGGAGACAATGCCAGCTTCTACGGTGTAGGCGCAGCGATCCTGACAACCGACGGAACAGCATACATCACCGGAACTGATATCACGACAGATGCGTCAGGCGGAGCCGGAATATTTGCCTACGGTGACGGAACGGTTTATGTGGCAGATACCACGATATCAACCAGCCAGAATACATCCGGCGGTATACACGCAGCTGGAGGCGGCACACTGTATGCATGGGACGTTACAGCCACTACCCAGGGAGGTTCAGCAGCGGCTATCCGTTCCGACAGAGGCGGTGGTACCATGGTGATCGACGGCGGAACATACACCTCGAATGGGTCAGGTTCACCTGCCATCTACTGTACAGCTGACATTTCCGTGGCAAATGCACAGCTTACTGCAACCAACTCTGAGGCAATATGCATCGAAGGCCTGAATTCACTGGCTCTGTATAACTGTGATTTGTCAGGCAGCATGCCGGAGGACAGCCAGAATGACTGCACCTGGACGGTCATCGTTTACCAGAGCATGTCGGGTGATTCGCAGGTGGGATGCGGTACGTTCCAGATGCAGGGAGGGACCCTTACGTCCACAAACGGAGGCCTGTTCTATACGACCAATACAGAGAGCAACTTCTATATCAGCGATGTAGATATATCGGCAAGTGATGACTGTGAGTTCTTCCTGAAATGTACCGGTAATGCAAACAGCAGGGGCTGGGGCTCTACCGGTTCCAACGGAGCTAACTGCGTGTTTACGGCATCTGATCAGGTTGCGGAAGGCGACATTATCTGGGACAGCATCAGTACACTGGAATTCTACCTGGTGAATGGAAGCACTCTGACGGGCGCGGTACTGGATGATGAGAGTAACGCAGGATCAGGCGGATCCGGATATGCTGATCTCTATATCGACGAGGACAGCACATGGGTAGTTACGGCAGACAGCGTACTGACAGGGCTGTACAATGCAGGAACCATCACAGATGCAGAAGGAAAGTCTGTAACGATCCGGGATGCATCAGGTAATGTGCTGGTTCAGGGAGAGAGCAGTATCACGGTGACCGTCAGCACATACAGTGACAGTGTGGATACATCAGGTATGGTCACGGCAGCATCATGGAGCGACGTCAGCGTGGCCAGACCCGAGGTTCTGGGAACCGCACAACCTGAGACAGAGGAAAGTACGACCGAAGAGACCGTGGAAGAAAGTACTGAAGCCGAGAGTGAAGCTGCAGAAGCAGTAACAGTAACAGAAGCTGCATCTGAAGAGGCCCCAGAAGCAGATACATCTACCGCTGCTGATCCTGTCGAACAGAGCAGCGTCAGTATATGGCTGATCGTTGGCATCATTATAGTAGTCGTCGTAATCTGCGGAGCGATAGCAGTAGTTGTGGCCAGAAAGAAAAAGAAATAAAACTGACGGAAGATCGCAGTAATATATGAAATGCATTATGCGGCGTCTGTAAAAAGACGCCGCAGTTTTTTGCAGGGATTCTCTCTTGAGGTTTACCGGATAAAGCACTAAAATACTTTTGTTATGATCAGAGATCTTACACAGGGCAACACCACAAAAGTCATCATATCGTTCTCGCTGCCGCTGCTTTTCAGCAGCGCTATTCAGCAGTTTTATAATATTGCTGACAGCATGATCGTGGGCAATCTGGACAGCTCCAACGGACTGGCCGCGATCGGAGCGGCCTATCCTGTCACACTGTTTCTGATAGCCATAACCACCGGATCTGCCATGGGGTGCACCGTAGTCATCTCACAGCTGTTCGGCGCGAAAAAGTACAATGACGTCAAGAGCGCCATATATACCGCCAGTATCGCGCTGGTGATCCTCGGAGCTGTGGTTGCCGCAGCCGGATTCTTCCTGGCAGGACCTCTGATGCATCTGCTGGGCGTGAATGAAGAGGTCTTTGACGGTGCCAAAACATATCTGGCGATCTATTCGCTCGGAATATTTCCTCTTATTATATATAATGCGTCGAACGCGGCATTTACAGGTCTGGGTGATTCCAGAAGACCGCTGTATTTCCTGATAGCGTCTTCGGTCATGAATATCATCCTGGATATCATTGCGGTAGGGCCTCTGAAAATGGGAGTCAGAGGTGCCGCATGGGCAACCGCCATTTCCCAGCTGGCAGCTGCAATGCTGTCCGGTGCGGTGCTCCTTGGGAAGCTGAAAAACCTCGAAACAGATGGATATATCAAAAGATTCAGTATGCCGCTCTTCAGAGAGATCGCGAGGGTATCCATACCCAGTATATTCCAGCAGGTGACTGTGTCGATGGGTCATATCCTGATCCAGAGGATCGTCAATTCATACAATGCAGCTACCATGGCGGGCTATGAGGTCGGTGCCAAGGTAATGAACTTCGTATATATGTGCTTTAACTCACTCGGAACCGGTCTGGCCGGATTCGTAGGGCAGAACTACGGAGCCAGGAAGACTGACCGTATACATACCGGCTATAAAATGCTGTTCCTTACCGGATTGGCGCTGGCTGCGGTTGTTGTAGCCATATGTGAGATCTTCCCGGAGAATATCGTATCACTCTTCGTTAACAGTGAGGATAAGAATGTGGCAGAGGTCATACAGGTAGGCGCAACATACCTTCGGATAACCACACCGGATCTGTTCATCATCAGCCTCATCATTCCTTCGGGAGGACTGCTCAGAGGACTGGGAGAGGTACGCAAGTTCTTTATCGCCACCGTGATCGATCTGGGGCTCAGGGTCATTTCATGTTATGTGCTGACCAGCGTCATAGGCAACTATACCGGTCTGTTCTGGGCGTGGTATATAGGCGGCATCGTAGATGTGATAATGTGCCTGATATGGTATTTCCGTATGCAGAGGCCCGGAGGGAAGCTCTGCAGGGAAAATGTGGTATAATTTTCGCTTATAAAAATTCAAAGCAACAGTTATTTTACATTCGAAAAGCATGTTATTACAATTATTGTAAGAACATGCTTTATTTTTATAAGAAGGGAGAGGAGAGAAATGAAACTGTTTACAATTATTATTTCGTCGCTTCTGGCGCTTAGCATGATAGCCACCCTGGCAGCATGCGGACAGAGCAGTCCGGGAGGACAGACCACACCTGCGGCAACTGATGTAGCAACCGAAGCTGCTTCTGAAGCGGAAAGCGAAGCTGCCAGTGAGGATGAAACTGAGGCGGAGACGGAAACAGAAACGGAGGAACCTTATATGGCGCAGTACTCGCATGACTGGGAACTTCTGACAGATGAGGAGAGTGGCACCAATTACTGGAAGCTGGACGCAGTATATGTGCAGAATCCTGTTAAGGGCAAGACCACTCAGGGACCTGAAAGAGGCATGACCGGAGAATTTGATATCAGCGATGACGGGTATATCCAGCATATCGCCATATATGCGCCTGAAAGTTATATGACAGAGACTCCTGACGGAGTAGTTGTCAACGAAGAGGGTAGCGTCCCCAGCTCAACAGGAATTACCTACACAGCTGCAAACGCTCCTGTAGTACTGTATAACTTCAGCGGCGGTTATACATCGTCTACTATCAAAGGGGTCAATATTGACTTCATCAATGAGGGATTTGTTTATACCGAGATTCAGACCAGAGGAAAAGAGATCATAGACGAGGCAGGCAAGTTCATCGGTCAGTTCCCTGCTCTGATCACTGATATGAAAGCAGGTATCAGATTCTTAAGGCACTGCGACGAGGAGCTTCCGGGAGATTCTGAGGCTATCGTTTCTACCGGTCACAGTTCAGGCGGAGCAGTATCTGCAATGCTCGGCGCATCGGGAGATTCACCTGCATTTGACAAATACCTGGAAGAGATCGGCGCGTATGATGAATCCGACACAGTATTTATCGCGCATGCATCTGCGCCTATCACCAACCTCAGTTCTGCGGACGCGTCCTATGAGTGGTTCCAGAAGTCTAACCCGACATATTTCCTGTTCAATGCCATGGCATTTGACAGAGAAGGCAATGATATCTCTGCGGTATTCCCTGTAGGACCTGCCAACAGATATACTCTGGGCAGCAATATGCTGGGAGGAGCTCACGAGGATGAGCTGAGCGCAGAGCTCTACAACTGGTATGTAAAATATGTTCAGGACATGGGTCTGGACCTTGCTGATGACGGAAGGGGTGGAGACTTCTATGATGGATTCATCAAGATCTATGAAGCATCTCTGGAGGAATATATCGCCAGGTATGATGAGCTGAATCCGGATCCGGCAGCTGAAGGCTACAAGCCGCTGGATGAATATCTGGCAGGCCTGGGCGAAGGCTGGTTCACATATGACGAGGCAACCGGCAAGGTAACCATATCCGACCTGGATACCATGGTTCAGAATCATATCGCACGTAAGAAGATGTGCCCGAGCCTGGATTCATATAACTATAAGAGCAATGAGAACAATGCGTTCAAGGATGCTGACGGCAATATCCATCACTTCAGTGATACAGTTTATGAAGCTCTGAAGGCTGTCCGCGAGCAGTATGATAAGGATCCAAAGAGCCTGACAGGTATAGGCGGAGCTGAATTCAGTGCAGATGACCTGGCATATCTGGATGCCCTGATCGGTGACTATGAGACTGCCGGAGATCCTGATGATATCCAGATGCTGGAGATCATGAGCCCGATCAACTATATCATCGGAGCCAATGATCTGACCGGAACATCCGCGGCTCACTGGAGACTGCGTATCGGATCTGAGGACGGTGACCACGGCGCACCTGCTGCATGGCTGATCTATAAAGCCCTGGAGAAATACCAGCCTGATATCGATGCTGAGATCGGTATCGCATGGGGCTTCGGTCATGTATGGAGCGAGCTTACTAACCAGGATTTCTTCGATTATGTCGGCGGTATCATGAAGGATGACAAGGGTGTGAAATAGTATAACAGGCAACACAGAATTGCCATGAAAACGGGCGGCCAATGTGTGGCCGCCTGTTCTCTGTTTATATATCTGTTATATGGATTTATTCAACGTTGTCAGCGACCGGATCATTGAACAGCAGAGGAGCCAGATCTCGCAATGCTCTGCGGTACATGCCCCAGTTATGATCCTGGTGATATACATTGAAGACGTATCCCGGATGCGAAGTGATCCCGGAGGCATCCAGCGCTTCGTTTTCGCTGCCAATGCCTTTGAAATGCATATCCAGGTCGCCTTCTGCGCGGAAGAAGACCCTCAGTTCTTCGGGATGTTCACTGACATAAGTGAATCTGCTGAAGAATGGATCGTCCTTTCCTTCTTTGTAAAAGTCAGAAGAAGGCCAGAATGCAGTGAACACACCGATATTTCCGATCTTGTCCAGGTTATGGAGTCCTATGAATGCTGCCTGGATGGCGCCCAGACCAAAGCCTCCGATCGCGCGGTTGTATTTCCCGGGAGCAGTTCTGTACTTACCTTCAATGACTGCGGCGCATTCACCAAAGAGCATCTTCTCCAGATCGTCACATGAAGAATACCAGTATTCCTGGTCTTTATATCTGACGTCCATAGTGCAGTCATTCTCGACTATGATAAACGGACGGCACTTTCCGTCAGCGACCAGGTGATCCATCAGAAAATTGATCTTTCCCGGGTTGGACCACATGGTCTCGTTTTCTGCGATCTCATGGAACAGATAGAATACAGGGTATTCTCTGCCTTTCTCATAGCCCGGGGGAGTGTAAACCAGACTGGATACGGTCTTTCCATAGACTTCAGAGTAAAAATATTCATGAGATACGCTGCCATGCGGTATATCGGTCCGGGGGTCTATCAGACTGTCAGTTTCCGGATCCGGAAAATCAAAGTAGTTGCACAGGCTGTTTGCATAGAACCAGACTGGAGCGCTGGGGTGAAATGTCTTTTCGCCGTCTACGATGAAGTTGACGCATTGAGGTCCGCAGATACCTTCTGCGGCAGGATCGATCACCGCTTCAAACAGGCCTTTCCCATCGTCTGTCAGAGTGATGGTCTTTGCCTGGCGCATATGGTTTCCTATGGCGACAGAAACATTTGTGCTGCCATGACTGGCCAGCCTGAATGAAACCTTGCCGTCCTCTGTGAGCTTTATGGCAGAGCCTGCATTGATGAATGCATGAGGTCCGCGTGGACCACCGTCGGGACCTCCAGGTCCTCCCATGCCGCCGGGTCCTGGTCCTCCGGGACCTCCCATCCCTGCAGGTGAGCCGCCTCCGGACTGGCCGGCTGTATTGTGATTGAAGTTAATATCAGGCATAATATATTCTCTCCTTGCTCCGGAACTCCGGACAGATCGTCTTTATAGAACAATTATAACCAAAAAACTTCTTTACAACAACTTGCGGCAAAACAGAAAAACGGATGTTTGTAAAATTGCATTATCCGGTTCGTTTCTGATTGTATAATCCGGAAAAATCATTTAAAATAGTCCCATCCACAGGCAATCCAATGCTTCTTTGGACAGATTCCGGCATACATCTATCAGGAGTTGTACATGTATCTGACAGACGATATCAAGGCTGCATTCAATGCAATGCACGAAGGAATACTGTTAATAGACGATGACTACAGAGTCATCTTTGGAAATATTGCCTATCTGAACTTCCTGAACCGGGAAAGCCCGGGCAGTCAGCTCTCTATCGTAGGAAAGAAGCTTACCGATATCAGACCCGGAGCCCAGCTTCCTGAGGTTATCCGTACCGGAAGACCCATACTGCATGCCCAGCGCAGGGAAACCTCCGAGATCTATTTTGTGAATATGTATCCTATCTTTGACCGGGACAAGGTCATAGCGGGTCTGTCCGTGGTTACATTTATGGACGACGCGAATGCGTTCAAGAGCGAAGTAGAGGCCATGCACAGCCGCAGCAGAGAGGCTATGACACACGTCAATAATGCCGTGGCTGAAACCACTTTTGACGATATAGTTGCCAAGGGCCGCAAATCCGCAGCCAGCAGGGCATATGCCGAGAAGATCGCAGAAACCGAATTCCCGATCATGCTGATCGGAGAGAGCGGGTCCGGAAAGAACGCTTATGCGCAGGCTATCCACCGCGCAAGCTCCAGAAGCCAGGAGGTATTTTTGACGGTCAACTGCGCGACCATAGCGGACAAGCTGGAGGTTGAGCTGTTCGGATGTGAGCCAGGAGCGTTTTCCAGTATGCCATATGGAAGTACGGGCCTGCTGGAGATTGCGGACAAGGGAACGCTGTTCATTGATGAGATATCACAGATGCCACTAGAGCTTCAATCCAAGCTGCTGGATATGCTTCAGACCGGAGTGATCAGACGCGTAGGCGCGGATTATGGCATCAATGTCAATCCCAGGATAATCGTAGCCAGCAATATGGAACTGACAGATCTGGTCGCTGAGAACCGATTCAAACCGGAGCTGTTTTATCTGCTGAACACATTCAGTGTCAGTATTCCGCCGCTGCGCGAAAGAATGGAGGACATTCCTGTTATCGTAAAACAGACTCTCAGGAGGGTCAGCCTCAAACAGAAGAGGCAGATCAGTATCACTGATGAGGCGCTGGACAAGCTGATGACGCATAACTGGCCTGGTAATATCAGAGAACTGGTTAATGTACTGGAGTTCTCAGTATATCTGACCCAGGGTGACATGATCACCAGCGACAGCCTGCCGGAAAATATCGGTACGGACAGGAAGCGAATGGAGTCCACGCTGCAGGAGAGAGTGAAGGCATTCGAGAAAGCAGAGATCCTGAAAGCGCTGGAATTCTACGGGAGCGATCTGGCCGGGAAGAAAGCTGCAGCCAGGGCCATGGACATATCTCTGGCCAGTCTGTACGCGAAGCTGAAGTAGGCTTCTGTACTTAAAAAAAACGGAAATACACGAAAACATCATGACTTCTTAAATCTTAGAATATATTCCAGAATGCTGGAACATTCGGAAACCCCTTATATTTTGTGAAAAAAATGTGAAATCTTGAAGATAATTCCAAAATTCTGGAATTATCTTTTGTTGTTCATATATATTCCCGGGAATATACTATTTCCAAGGAAATTTGAAATATATTTCAAAAGGAGGATTTTATGTTAGCAGCATTAGGTTTCATTACTGTTGTAGTCATGCTGGTGCTGATCATGACCAAGAGATTATCTCCTCTGGTAGCACTGATCATTGTTCCCGTAGTGACCGGTATCATTTCATGTTTCTTCTTTGTTACCGATCCCGAGAATGCACCTGGAGTTGTTAATTTTGCAGCAAACTTCAAAAAGCTTGGCGGATTCATCACCGGTTCTTCAGGCATTGGTTCTGTAGCAGCAACCGGCGTTATGTTTATTTTCTCAATCCTGTTCTTCGGCATCCTTACTGATGCAGGAACTTTCAGGCCGATCATCAGAGTTATCCTGAAGATTGTTGGAACTGACCCTATCAAGATTGCGATCGGTACCGCAATCCTTGCAATGATCGTTCATCTGGACGGATCAGGCGCAGTTACATTCCTTATCTGCATCCCTGCCCTTCTGCCTCTGTATGACGCTCTGGGAATGAGAAGAACCACACTGGCTACTATCGTAGCACTTGGAGCAGGTACTATGAACATCCTGCCATGGGGCGGCCCGACTATCCGTGCTGCCACAGCTCTGGGATTTGAGAACGTTACTGAGTTCTTCATGCCCGTACTCGTACCCGTACTTGTAGGTCTTGTATGCGTAATCGCTATCGCTGTCTTCCTCGGATCAAGAGAGAAGAAGAGACTCAAAGGCTCTCTTCAGACAGCAGGCGCATATGTAGCACCCGAACTTACCGAAGAAGAGAAGGCTCTTGAGAGACCTAAACTGTTCTGGGTAAACGTAATCCTGATCCTCGCTGCGATCGCATGCCTGCTCTTCAGCGGATTTGCACCTGCAGTAGTATTCATGGTATTCTACGTAATCGCAACCCTGATTAACTATCCGAAGGTTGCTGATTCCAAAGCAAGAGTTGACGCTCATGCAAAGAGCTGCCTGATGATGTGCTCAGTTCTGTTCGCAGCTGGATGCTTCACAGGTATCATGAAGGGAACCGGCATGATCACAGCTATGGCAAACGCACTCGTTTCCATCATTCCTGCCGGAGCAGCTCCTGTATTCCCTCTGATCATTGGTATCATCGCAATGCCCGCTTCACTGCTGTTCGATCCGGATTCATTCTACTATGGAGTTCTTCCGGTACTTGCAACAACAGCTTCAGGACTTGGTATTGCTACAGCCAGCATCGGACATGCAGCTATCCTGGGTCAGATGACCACTGGATTCCCTGTATCCCCTCTGACTGCAGCTACTTTCCTTCTGGTTGGTCTGTCAGGCGTAGACCTGGGCGAGCATCAGAAGAAGACCATCCCTTGGGCATGGGCTGTATCACTTGTAATGCTTGTAATAGCGATCATCACCGGTGGAGTTACACTGGGCGGTGCAGCATAATTAAACTTCTTCTCTTACAGCGGCAGGTTCTTTGCTAACCAGGCCTGCCGCTGTATATTCAAAACATTTAGTTCATGAAAGGACAAATAGTATGAGAACAATCAGAATTGGCTCAGGCGCAGGATATGCCGGCGACCGTATTGAGCCTTCACTGGAACTTATTGAAAAAGGAAATCTTGATTATATCAGCTATGAGTGTCTGGCAGAGAGAACTATCGCTATCGGCCAGCAGGCAAAGCTTCAGAACCCCAAGAAGGGTTATAACGGACTCCTTGAGGCCCGTATGGAAAAGGCACTCCCTCTTATCTGGGAGCATAAGGTAAAACTGATCACCAACATGGGCAGCGCAAACCCCGTAGCAGCTGCAGAGAAGTGTGTTGAGATCGCAACAAAGCACGGCCTTACAGGCATGAAGATCGTATGCGTTATCGGAGATGATATTCTCCCTATGATAGATAAGTATCAGGACACTGAAGTTTGGGAAACACATGAGCCTCTGGCAAAGCTGGACGGACAGGTTGTTTCAGCAAATGCTTACCTGGGAGTAGAAGGTATCATCAAGGCTCTCGAGGCCGGCGCAGACGTAGTTATCACCGGACGTGTTGCAGATCCTGCCATCTTCATGGCACCTGCTATCTATGAGTTCGGATGGAGCATGGAAGACTGGGATCTGCTGGGCAAGGGCACCTGCATGGGTCACCTCCTTGAGTGTGGCGGACAGGCTACAGGCGGATATTTCGCAGAGCCCGGCAAGAAGGACGTTCCCGGTGTTGGACATATCGGATTCCCTATCGCTGAGATCTCTGAGGATGGCACTCTGGTCATCACCAAGGTTGAGGGCTCAGGCGGATATGTAACACGTGAGACTCTTTCAGAGCAGATCTGCTATGAGATCCACGATCCTGAGAACTATGTAACACCTGACGTAGTTGCAAACTTCAAGAACATCACATTCACTGAGATCGGACCTGACAGAGTACAGGTTACCGGTATCACCGGCAAGCCCAAGACAGACACATTCAAGTGCTCTATCGGATACAAGGACTGCTTCATCGGCGACGGCGAGATCTCCTATGGCGGACCTGGATGCCTGGATCGTGCAAAGCTTGCTATTGAGATCCTTAAGGAGAGACTGGAACTCGTTGCTCCCGGACAGTTTGATGAGATGAAGTACGATCTGATCGGCTGCAACAGCATTTACTGGAATCCCGATTACAAGTATGACGAGGGACTGTCAGAAGTACGTGTAAGAGTAGCAGGCCGCGCAAAGACCAAGGCTATCGCAGATCTGGTTCCCAACGAGGTTGAAGCACTTTACACCAATGGCCCTGCAGGCGGATGCGGCGCTGTAAAGCGTACCAGAGACATCGTTTCAGTTGCATCGATCCTTATCAACCGTGAGGATGTTAAGCCTGAGATCGTTACATACACTGTTTAACCATAGGAGGCACAAAAATGAAGCTTTATGATATAGCACATTCACGTACAGGTGATAAAGGTAATATTTCAAACGTTTCTCTGATCGCTTATGATCCCAAGGATTATGAGATGCTGAAGGAGAAGGTAACCCCTGAGAAGGTTAAAGAGCATTTCAAGGGCATCGTAAAGGGCGAAGTAGTCCGCTATGAGCTGGACAACATCTGCGCACTGAACTTTGTAATGTATGCAGCACTGGGCGGCGGCGTTACCAGATCACTGTCAGTCGACATGCACGGCAAGGGACTGTCCAGTTATCTCCTTGATATGGAAATCTGACATTAGTAGACAGACAATAGTTTGTTAATCCCCCATAATGCTACTAAATAAATCGGCCGGGTCCTTACAAAAGGTACCCGGTCGATTTATGGAATGTATATTCAGTTACTTCATTGCATTACGTTGCGTTTCCGGAGTACTGGGTCATGTACAGATCTGCGTACTTGCCACCTGCAGCCAGAAGCTCTGTGTGAGTTCCGCTCTCTACGATGCAGCCATTATCCATAACAACGATCAGGTCGGCATTCTGGATAGTGGACAGACGATGTGCGATAACGATACTGGTACGGTCCTGCATCAGCTTCTGCATCGCATCCTGGATGGATTTTTCGGTTCGTGTATCTACGTTTGACGTAGCCTCGTCCAGGATCAGTATGCCGGGGTCGGCCACGAACGCTCTGGCAATAGCCATCAGCTGTCTCTGGCCGTGGCTCAGATTGGAGCCGGAACCTACCAGCATGGTATCCCACTTCTCAGGCAAAGACTCGATGAAGTGCTTCGAACGGCTGAGAGCAGCAGCTTCTTCGATCTGTTCCTCCGTGGCGTCTGCGTTTCCATAACGCAGGTTGTTCATGATAGTATCGGTGAACAGTGTAGTATCCTGCAGAACTATGGCCACATTCCTGCGCAGATCCCCTCTGGAGATATCCGTGATATCCTGTCCGTTTATGGATATGGATCCGCTGTCTATGTCGTAAAACCTCATCAGGAGGTTAACTACAGTAGTCTTGCCGCTTCCTGTGGCTCCGACCAAAGCGACCTTCTTGCCGCTCGGAACTGTGAGCGAGAAGTCCTTCAGGACCTTGGTTCCCGGGATATATGAGAAGTCCACATGATCAAATGTTACTGTCAGATCTTCGTGGGTTTCCATATCCTCGCCGGACATATCCTCAGGTTCTTCATCCAGTACGTCAAATACTCGCTCGGCTCCGGCTATGGCTGACTGCAGCTGACTGTAAATGGATGCCAGCTGGTTGATAGGCATGCTGAACTGTTTGGAGTAGATGATGAATGCTGAGATCACGCCTACCGAAATGATTCCGTTGATCGCGAAATATGCTCCGAAAGCCGCAACTATTACAAAGCTCAGATTGCCGATGGAGTTCATCAGAGGTCCGAAAGCGCCGCCCAGGCTGAAGATACGGATACCCGCCTTGGTCAGGTCATCGGATGTATGATTGAACTCATCTATGGAAGGTCCCTGATGGTTGTAGGCCACTACGGTATGGTAGCCGTTGACCATTTCCTCAACGTTGCCGTTCAGGATGCCCAGGACTCTCTGACGCTCTCTGGAGAACTGACGCATCTTCTTGCTGAAGATCTTGGTCATGATCAGGACCAGTATTACTGTTACGCATGTCAGTAGTGTCAGCTGCCAGCAGAAACGGAGCATCATGATCAGCGTGCCTATGATGGTCAGCACACCTGAAAAGAGCAGAGGCAGCGACTGTGATACAGTGGTGGAAATATTCTCGACATCGTTCGTCATACGGCTCATTACGTCGCCGTGTGAATGCTGATCGAGGTATTTAACCGGGATGTCGATCAGTTTGCCAAAAAGTTCTCCCCTCATCTTGCGGACGATATGCTGGCTGAGTCTCGCGCACATAGCATCCTGGAAAAACTTGCACACGCAGTATATGGCGTATGCTATGAACATGACAATAACTGCATTGATGAGAGACCCGCTTCTTTCGCCTGCTACGATATCAATGGCATTACTCTGCAGTGTAGGTGCGATGACTCCGCACAGTGTTCCTACTATGACTATCGCCAGCAGACCAATGATCAGAGGGATCTGTCCTTTGAAATATGTGATCAGTCTGCGGAAGGTACCTCTGACATTTTCAGCCTTCTCAGGCTCAGCGAACATGCCGCCGGGGCCGCCTCTTCCGGGACCTCTTCTGAAATTCATTGCAGGTCTTTCCCTGCTCTCGTTTTTCTCACTCATAACTTACGCACCTCCCATCTGTGACTGATAGATATCCTGATAGATACTGCAGGTATTCAGGAGGTTTTCGTGGCTGTCACAAGCCAGTATGGTGCCGTTTTCCAGTATCGCGATACGGTCTGCGCGTCTGACGGACGCGATACGCTGCGCGACGATGATCTTGGTCGCATCCGGATGGGATCTGGACAGGGCATCATAGAAACTGGCCTCGGTCTTCAGATCAAGGGCACTGGTTGAATCGTCAAATATGAATACTTCTGCATCCTTGAGTATGGTACGGGCGATGGAAACACGCTGTCTCTGTCCGCCCGACAGGCTCATGCCGCGCTCTGCGACTATGCTGTCGTAACCATCGGTCATAGCCGTGATGAAGCCGTCTGCCTGCGCAGTTGTGGCTGCAGCCTTTACTTCCTCGTCTGTGGCATCCAGATCGCCCCACTTGATATTTTCTTTTACTGAAATACTGAACAGCTCTGCCTTCTGCAGAGTCATGGCTATCTTGTCCCTCAGGGACTGCTGCGTATATTCACGCACATCGGTGCCGTCTACGAGGACAGAACCGGAGCTGACGTCATAGAATCTGGGAATCAGGTTGACCAGGGTGGACTTGCCTGCACCGGTAGCGCCCATGATGGCGAGAGTCTCGCCCGGACGGATAGTCAGATTGATATGCTCCAGTACAGGGGTTGCACTGTCCGGATATGAGAATGAAACATCGCGGAACTCTATGCTGCCGCCGGGAGCCTTCTCTCCGATGAATGTACCGTCCTGAAGCTGGGGCTCGGTATGAAGGATCTGTTTTACCCTCTTCCATGAAGCACTGCCCCTTGAGATATTCTGGAACATCATGACCAGAGACATGATACTGTGCATGAGCTGAGTGGTGTAGGTGATAGCGCCCATGATGGCACCTGGTGCAGCAGCAACCTCATTGCCGTTTACGGAGCCCATGAGAATGATCAGTATGACTACGATATACATGATCAGGTTTACAGCCGGGCTCATGAAAGCAAATACGATCAGAACCTTCAGCTGGGTACCGGTCAGTTTGTCATTTGCCTTGCCGAAACGGAGCTTTTCATAGATCTCGCGCACGCAGGCCTTGATGATTCTGATACCGGCTATATCTTCCTGCAGGATATCATTAACCACATCCAGCTCTTCCTGCATCTTGGTGAAATCCGGAGCGACTTTTCGAAGGCTCAGGATCATGATCAGAGCTATAACGGGCAGGGAGCACAGAGCGATCAGACCAAATCTCGGGTACAGAGTGAACATGAAGAAAATACTTCCTGCAAAGAAGAAGGAAGTTCTGACCAGTCCTCTTACGAACATTTCGATCATGTTCCTGACCTGGATGATGTCGTTGGTAATACGTGTGATCAGCGCACCGGTACCGAATCTGTCTACCTGGGGAAATGAGAACGACATGATACGCGCAAAGCCGTCTTTGCGCATATTGTTTGCGATATTCTCAACACCGATATTTGCGAAGATACTGCAGAGAGCACCGCCGGAGAAACCGAAGAATATCAGCAGGAGCATACGCAGTCCCATACTGATGACCAGGTTCAGGTCGCCCACGCCGCCATTGTTGATGCCCAGAACACCGTCATCAACGATGGTACTCATGATCCTGGGCTGGAACAGGTCTACCATTACTTCGACTACCATGCATAGTGCAGCCAGGATCAGGAATATAGTGTACTTTTTAATATACTTCCACATAAACCTTATCTCTTTCTACTTTATTAACGAGTATTAATTATAAGGTATCGAAGTAATTTTGTCACTATTTTTTTCAGAAAATTTTATATGGTCACAGAATAAGGGAGTCTTCAATTTTGAGACCGTATTCGAGGGCCTTCTGAAGAGCCTCCTGTTCGGAAGGCGTATCGATCAGGTCCCATGGGTTATGTGCATCGCTCCCTATGACTACGCGGTTGCCGGTTTCACCGGCTATCTTCCAGAATCTCCAGTTGGGATAATTTCTGGAAGTGCGCATACCCAGGAGGTTGATCTCCAGAGGGATGTTCAGACGCAGTGCACCCTCGCACAGACGCCTCATCTCACGCTCATAGTCGTGCCAGTCACCTTCGAAGTTCGGAAGATCCGGATGCGCCAGATAGAGAAAGCACCCTGTTTCCAGGCCCTCTATGGTCTGATCAACATAACGTTTCAGAAGATCGGTTCCCAGAGGACTGCCCATATATGGCTCCCTGATCTCGCTTCCTACATAGTGCTGACCCTGAATAAGATAATCGATCGGATACTTTGTGAATTCCTTCAATATAGCGCTGAAATAGTCCGGATAGTACTCCAGCTCGAATCCCAGCAGGATATCTATCTGATCTTTGAACTCTTCCCGGAGAGAAAGGATCTCATCCACATACTCAGGAAGCTGGTCCATACTCATACGGATGCGGGGGTCATAGTCATCCGGGAACGGCAGAGGACAGTGGTCTGAAAAACCCAGGACCTTCAGTCCGCCTTCAATAGCCGCGAGCACATAGTCCCGCTCGCATCCCGTTGCATGTCTGCACCTCTGTGTATGTGTATGGTAGTTCGCAATCATATTGATCTCCTGAAATTAAATACTTTACATATTGTATAAAAATGACGGTGATGAAGCAAGTGCAGAATTGACCTGTGCGGACATTAGTTTTATTATTAACAGCGTAGGACATGGTCGCTACAGAACAGGAGGCTGAAATGAAAGAAGCTGCGAAAAGATGTATTTCTGCTGTGCTTGTCATCTGTCTGATGGCTGCGCTTCTGTCTGCCTGTGCGGGCGAAAAGAAGACACAAGGCCCGGAGGCAAAGGACATCGGGATCATACATGAGACCGAGTTCGGAGGCATATATATTGACCTGACGATAGATGAATTCAACAACCTGGGATTTGCCTATGGTGACAGTCTGAATATCAATATATCTAATGGATATTCGCTTGAAGATATACCTTATTAGAATGGATACTACACCAAAAACGGAGAGATCCTGCTGGTCGCATATCCGGGATATCCGCATATCAGGCTGGGGATCAACAACGGAGATGACCTCTGGGTGATCGCGGAAGTGGACGAGACAATGACCGCTACTGTCACACTGAATGAGGCAGGGAAATACCTGAATATCCAGGAAGCGCGTGATATTCATTATGAGGATGACAGAGAGAAGTTCACCAGCGATGAGGAGTTTGCGAACTTCAGGGCTGCGCATGCCGGAAATATAGCTGCTGACACCCTGTTCCGTTCCGCTTCACCGTGCGACAATCAGCACATGAGAGCTCCTTATGTGGACAAACTGATAGAACAGGCAGGAGTGAACTTTATCCTGAATCTGTCAGATAACGACGAGAAGATAGCAGGATATATGGAGAAAGACGATTTTGACTCTCCGTATTTCGCTTCATTATATGAGAAGGGCAACGTTGCTCCGATCGCGCTGAACACGAATTTCTCGTCGGACGATTTCAAAGCCAGGCTGACCGGAGGCCTCAGGGAAATGGTTTCTCATGAAAGTCCGTATCTGGTTCACTGTACGGAAGGCAAGGACCGTACCGGATTTGTCTGCATGCTGCTGGAGGCACTGTGCGGTGCTTCATATGGAGAGATCGTAGATGATTACATGATCACATACGATAACTATTACAAGATCAATCCGCAGAAAGACAAGGAAAAATACGGGACGATCATACGCGAATTACTGGTTCCGATGATCGAAAGCGTAGTAGGAGATGAAAACGTTGATATAACTACAGCAGATCTGGCGGATTACGCATATTCGTTCCTTGAGAATGCGGGGATGACTGGCGAAGAGATAGATAAACTGATCGATAATCTTACAAAGTAGAATATAAATGGAGGATTGAAAATGAATGCACCATTTTCAGAATATCTGAATTCATTGGTACCCGGGCTGAAGAAACTGATCGATATCCTGCAGGAG
>JAZUNG010000149.1:0-7226 GCA_045604025.1 Lachnospiraceae bacterium
TATTGCACGGGTTTAAGACCCAAGGAAGCCAGGATGCTCAAGAAAAACGAAGTGGATCTTGAACATGGTGTCCTGAACATTATTGAAACAAAGGGGCATGACCAGCATTATGTTGCTGTTCATGAGAGCATGATCATCATAATGCGCGAGTACGAGCGGAGAATGGAAGAACTGGTACCGGAAAGGGTATATTTCTTTCCCTGTAAAAAAGATAGTTACAGGTCGAAGGAATGGTTGAGAGAAAACTTTGCAGTTCTTTGGAAAACAGCCAACCCAGCCGCACATGCCATTTCATATGATTTCCGCCATAATTATGCTACGGTCAATGTCAACAAGTGGCTTGATCTGGGCTTTGATTTTTACGATAAACTTTATTACCTCAGCAAGAGCATGGGGCATTGTAGTGTTGAACATACAAAATACTATTATTCAATAGTGCCCCGCATGTCAGAAATCTTGGAGAACAAGAGCGGAGCGGGCTTTGAGGAACTTGTACCGGAGGTGATGAACGATGAAATCTGGTAAAGAAGCGAGATTCCTGTCAAAATCCATTTCCGAGTTTATATCGGTGTACGCTCCCGCCCATTTGACCGATAGCGAGAATACTCTGAAATCCTATCAGGCGACATTGAGCAAATATCTTGGTTTTCTCGAGGACGACAAAGGTTTCAATACACAGACTATTTCTGCCGAATGTTTTGAACGACCGATTATAGAAGAATGGATGCGGCACATGAGGAACACAGAGCATCTCTCTCCAGATACATGCAACATCAGGCTCGGTGGATTAAGGACATATTTGAAATATCTTGGCACCAGGGAGGTCAAATATAAGTACTTGTATTCGGAGGCCGTTGATATCCCGTTAATGAAAATCGAAAAGAAAAAAGTGTCTGGGCTGAGCAAAAAAGCAGTAAAGGCATTGATGGCCACACCGAACCAATCCACCTCGACCGGAAGAAGGGATCTTGTATTTATGATAATCGCTTACGGAACAGCAGCTAGAATGTCAGAAATATTATCTATAAAAGTCGGGCACTTGTTTTTGGAAGGTTCTAAACCTCATGTGACCGTAATTGGAAATGGCAACAAAGTAAGGACACTCTATCTTCTCCCTAAAGCTGTCGCTCACATAAGAAAATACCTCAAGACAGCCCATGGCGATAATCCGGATCCGGAAAGATTTCTTTTTTACTCCAGAAATGGAAGTAAAGAAGAACGGATTAGTTCCAAAGCCATAGAGAAACGTCTACGTATGTATGCAGAAAAAACCCATGAGAAATGCAATGATGTTCCTTTAGATCTTCATGCACATCAATTCCGCCATGCACGTGCTTCACATTGGCTTGAGGAAGGAATGAATATAGTGGAAATATCCGTTTTGCTTGGTCATGAGCAGCTGGCAACAACAATGAAATACCTTGATATCAGCACTGAGGAGCAGATGAAAGGACTGGCTACTATGGATGATGAAAACACTGCATCAGTAAGTCGGAAATGGAAAAAAGCTGATGGTAGTTTAAAGTCTTTACTTAAGCGTTAGTGCAAAAATAAAATCCGAACCTTTTCACTCATAAAACCCAGTGCTTAAGCCGAATATGAGAAAAGGTTCGGATTTATCAAAGGTTCGGATAAAACAAAAAAGGACGTTTACTCTCCGCGAAATGCAGAAAATAAACGTCCATAATCAACGTGATATTCTATTGTCTATAAGTCCTCAAGTTTTGTGCCTACAGTGACGAGTTCTATTGCTATGGCCACCCGGACATACTTTTCGAGGCGTTTTCCGCGCTTCGACCAGTCGGTCTCACCGAAGGTGAAATGCTCGTAAAAGTGCTTAAAATAAAGGATTTCTACGAGTTCAACTTTTGTAGCAACACTATAGTCTCGATGTGAACAGTATGTGGGAACATGTCAACCGGTGTGGCTTCGATCAGTTTATACTTTTCGCTGAGTATTTTTATATCTCTCGCCAGTGTGGCACTGTCGCAGCTGACATAGACTATCCTGTCAGGCTCTACCGAAAGAATTGCATCCAGCAGCGCTCTATCACAGCCCTTACGGGGTGGATCGACCACAACAACGTCCGGAGCTGACGCCATTTCCTTCACCATCCTGGGGAATACTTCTTCAGAAGCACCGCAGTAGAAGCTGGCATTGTCTATATGGTTGAGTCGGGCATTATCAATGGCATTGTCAATTGCCGCGGGTACTATCTCTACTCCATAAACCTTCCGCGCCTGTCTGGCCAGGAACAGTGAGATGGTTCCTATCCCGCAGTACAGATCCCAGACGGTTTCTTTTCCGGTCAGACCGGCATACTCCAGAGCCTTGTCATATAGTCTCTTCGTCTGTACCGGGTTCACCTGGAAAAACGACAGCGGCGATATACGGAACGTGAGGTCCCCTATCCTGTCTTCGATATACGGTTGCCCGTACAGGCAAATGACCTCATCTCCCAGTATCACATTGGTGTTTTTCTTATTTATGTTCAGACAGATACTGCTGATATCCGGAAAGGTCCCGGTCAGTTCCTGAACCAGTTCTGCTTCTGCATTTCCAAAACTGCCGTTCAGATGGTCGCCGTTGATCACCAGACATACCAGATTCTTCCCGGTATATGTGCCTGTTCTGATCAGTATATGCCTTAACAACCCCGTGCCGCTCTCTTCCTGATAAACCGAAATGCCATGCTTCTGGGCAAATCTTCTCAGCACTGCAAGTATCCGGTCTGCGACCTCCGCAGATACCGGGCATTTTTCCGCGGCAACTATATAATGTGTCCTTCCGGCATAGAAGCCAGTCACTACACGCCCTGCCGCATCCTGTCCGACAGGAAACTGCACTTTGTTCCGGAAATGCACCGGGATGATTCGGCCATCACTGCATGAAAAATCATCTGCCTGCATACCAATGATCGGGCGGAATATAAAATCTTCCTGTCCTCCTATCCTCTGCAGGTTGCTCAGGACCTGTCTCTCCTTGAACTCCAGCTGTTTTTTGTAATCCAGCTGCATGAGCTGGCATCCGCCGCATCTGGCTGCATGCTGACAGACCGGCTCGGTTCTGTATGGTGAAGGCGAGATGACCTCAAGCGTCTTGGCAAATCCATAGCCCTTGTTCATCTTCGTGATGACTGCGCTGACCTCGTCTCCCGGCAGAGCATCTTTGACAAAAAAGGCATAGCCATCCGATCTGCCTATGCCTTCTCCATTTGTGCCGATATCAGTGATCTTCAGTGTGATCCGGTCGTTTTTCTTCAAACTCAATTCCCCTTATATGCTGGCCTCGATAGCATCGATCACATCGCCTACGGTTTCGAATTTGCTCAGATCATAGTTTGAAAAATCAATGCCAAATTCATCTTCCAGTGCAACAGCCATATACAAAAGCGATATGGAACTCATGTCCAGATCTTCCTTCAGGCTGGATTCACGCGTAAGCGAATCTACATCTATACTCTCATCAAATCCCTTAAGAATGTCTCTTAATTTCTGTTCAATATCCATTTATTTAAGTCCCCTTCATCAATTCTTTTTCATTATATCAGACGCATTCTTGCAATGCAAAACTGACAGGATCCTTACCCCATTGCACTCGCCCTGTGACCAGTCATTTCACGCCTGCATACTCCATACACTCTTTCATCCGATCATCGTAGCTCTGAAGCAGTATCTCCAGGTCCTTTTTCCCCGGAAGAGCTCTGCTCACATAGTACCTCACTGCGATCGGCTCTCCGAACACGACCCTGTGCCTTTGCCAGAAGTGTTCTCTCTTGATGATATATGCCGGTACAATGGTTGCCCCGGCCATGGCTGCTATCAGCATGACGCCGCCCTTGAATTCGCCTCCGGTTATATGCCCCTGCGGAAACATGCCCAGAAGATATCCTTCTTTCAGCACCTCGGCACATCTCTTGATCGCCTGAAGGTCTGCTATAGTTCTGTCGATCTTTATACAGCCCGCACCTGTAAGAAGCCATCCCTTGAATCCGCTCATGATCTCTTCACTGGCAGTATAGAAGAACCTTCTGTTCCAGAATGACGCATTCAAGATAAATGGATCGGAGAACCCCTGATGATTTGCCGCTACCAGTCCTCCTCTGATGCCTGAAATGGTTTTTTTATCAGATTTTCCCGGAATATATATTTTTTTGACTCTGTAGAACAGGATAAGGGGAGCGAGCAGGACTCGTCCCGCGTCCATCGTTATCTTATTCCACAAGGTTGTTCTGTGCTCTGTCATTTTGCGTTCTTCTGGCGCTCCAGTTCGCTTTCCAGTTCCAGTATCCTGCGCAGCAGGATATCGTTCAGCTGCTGGATCTCTTCCTTTGACGGATTTTCAGACTGGCAGTGATCTCTCAGACGGATCCTCTTTCCTATCATCACGCTGACATGCTGTTTGCCAAAATACTTCCCATCCGTATATACCGGAACTATCTCAGCGTCTGCGCCAAGGGCTATCATCACACAACTGTGAGTGAATCTGGACATTTTTCCGTTCCTCGGAAGCTGCCCTTCGGGGAATATACCTATCCTCTCACCTTTCTTCAGCAACTGTATGCATTCCTCTATAAATGAGAAATCGTATGTGGTCCTGTTGACTCTGACGCATCCAAGAGATTTCAGGAGCCAGCTCATAAATGCTCCCTTCTCGTAGATGACCTCAGCTATCAGGAAATGTATGGTCGATCTGAAAAACATGACCAGATACATCATGAAATCCCAGAGGGATTTATGATTGCTCATCAATATGGTTCCCGGAGGGATGACGGGCCCCTGCGCATCTCTGTCCTCATAGTATATCTTCCACCTGAAGAGAAGCTTGGCGACAGGGTAACCGGTCAGTTTTGTAAAATATAAAAATGGTCTGTTCATGCTTTGTTTTTGTTTATCACCCTGCAGAACTCTCTCACAGTGTAGCAGGCACTCTCCTTGTCAAATACCAGATGAATATCCAGCAGTTCATTGATCCTCATGACCAGTGAGAAATAGTCCAAACTGGTCCCGCCCAGATCATAGATAAAATGATCATCCAAAAATATCTTTTCTTCGGGACGTTCCACGAACTCTGCGAATGCCCTGCGCACGGTAACCGCCAGCTCATCGTTTTTGTCAACTGTCTCCCTGCCCGATACACGTCCTTCCAGCACATCCTCAAAAGATATCAGGCGGATGCTGCCGTCTGCAATCCCTCTCTTCAGATACGGACGGCTCACCTTGATGGCTGTCTCGGCGCATATGGGATCAAATGTGAAATAGAACTTCCTGATCCTGTATGTCATCGGAAGCCGGTCAGACTGCTCATACGCGGCATCGGCGGTCTTCTTGATGTCTTCGGTGGACATGTCTCTGCCCAGTCTGATGACTAGCGCGATCTCCTCACTGCTGCCTTCACCTTCTCCGAATACGCAGAATTCCTGTGCCAGAGGGAAACTCATGTCCTTTTCTATCTCATCAGGATTTACATTTTCTCCGGACTCGCCTATGATGCGGTCACCCAGGCGGCCTTTGATGAAGTAATATCCCTGCTCATTCTTTTCAACTATATCACCGGAGTAATATGACCCTCCGATCTGGATCTCTTCACCGTTTCTGATCATACGGCTGCACATCGAGCTGCCGGAAATAGTCAGAACGCCATCCTGGTCAATATCATATCTGATCGAATCAAACGGCTTGCCGATGGAGTTCTCCAGGCGTGCCTTCATGGTACTCCTGAGTTCTACCGATGTGATACCGGTCTCGCTCATGCCATATCCATTGTGCAGCGGATAGCCCAGCGCATTGAACAGATACAATGTTGAGTCCTTAATATAACCGCCGCCGCTGATCAAAAATACCGGACTGTTACCGAAGAGCTGTCCGGTTACATCCTTCATGATCGTTTTCGCAATGTTTCTTCCCACACCGGGGAACATGTCCTGAAGCCTTGCAGACAGAGCCAGACCTTTACGGAACTTCTTTTCTTTGCCCTGCGCTGCTACCCGGGCATTAAGCTGCTTTTCTATGGTATGCCAGAGCATGGGGACTGCAAATATGTGTGTTACCTCCAGCTCTCTAACAGTAGTCAGGATAGATTCTGCAGAATAATCCTTCATGAATACCATAGGTCTGGTGAAGAACGCGAACCAGAAATAAACCGCCATAAGTCCGAATATATGATAGAAAGGCAGGAATGCCAGCTGCTTCAGTGCTCCGTGGTAGAAGGTCTGCATCAGCTTGTTTTCCAGCAGGATTCCCTTGCAGTTCAGTATCTGATTGGCTATGCGTCTGCCGTCGTAGATACACACGACCTCGTTCATAGTCGTAGCAGATGTGGACAGCGCCAGCTCATCGGCGAATTCACTATCGCCTTCTGCCTTGCCGAAGTCATCATGTCCCTCTCCTGCCAGTTCAGATATATTGATATACATACATGGGTAGCTGGTCTCACCTTCCGCAACCGCAAACGTGATACCCAGAGTCTGTATGATGCCTCTGGTCAGAGCTGCAGGGTGCCTTCTGTTTACCAGATAAGGCTTAAAGCCGCTCATTAATATGGCCCAGAAAGCCGTTATCCATTCCGGGCCGTTTTCCATATCAAGAGCAACATAGCCTCCGCTCTGCCAGATCCTGCTCTTCAGGATATATGCCGCGTTTCTGATCTTCTTTTCGCCTTCGCCGAATGTGAGGGTCTGCCTTCTGCCATCCTCCAGCCATTCAGCCATGATATCATCAGGGCGGCTGAACATGATCTCAAATATATCTTTCAATCTCATCTCGCCTGCCAGCAGTCTTTCACAGTGCCCGCTGACAAGCTCTCTGACTTCTTTACTGTTCATTATCTCTTCAGTCTTTCGGTTTATTCTCGGATGCAGGAGAGATGGCCAGTTCCAGCGCTATATTGACCATCTGATACAGTGACTGCTCTCTTTCCTCAGGATCCATCTCCTCGCCGGTCAGTATGTTGTTCGACACGGTAAAGATAGCTGCTGCTGTCTTTCTGGCCTGAGTGGCATTTGCAAAGAGGGCTGCTGCCTCCATCTCAAATGCAAGGACATCTTTCTTGTCCCACTTATTGATGATCTTGGAATCTCTGCTGTAATATATCTCCTGAGTCAGTACTGCTCCCTTGTGGAATTCATGTCCGTCAGGGTCATCCTTCAGCACCTTCAGCGCGATCTCTTCCGCGTATCCTGTAACAGGGGGATAGGCATAATACGGGAAATCCCATGGCAGTCTGAG
>JAZUNG010000150.1:0-15149 GCA_045604025.1 Lachnospiraceae bacterium
TTTGTGACAGATCTTATCAGATCACTTTCTGTAATCGTAGAAGCCCTTTCCGGCATTTACACCGGTCTCGCCTTTGTCGATCTTCTCCTTGAGGAGCTGACCAATCTTGTATGATGTAGAACCTTCTGTCTGGGCATCAGGTTTCATCTGGTTGATATTGTAAGCGGTTTCCAGACCAACGATATCGAGTATGCTGAACGGCCCGTGAGGAGCACCTGTAGCCAGCTTCCATGTAAGGTCTATTGTTTCGGGATCTGATACACCATTTGCCCACAGTCCCTGAGCAGCGCTTAAGAACGGAACCAGCATGGAATTCAGGATATAACCCGGCTGCTCCTTGTGCAGCTGCAGAGGCACCATATTGATCTCATCTGCGAATGCGACAACCTGATTGTAAACATCTGGGTCTGTTCCGGGATGTCCCATGACCTCGCCGGTATTATTCTTCCAGATAGTGTTTGCAAAATGAAGTGCGCAGTATTTTTCGGGTCTTCCGGTTACATCAGCGAACATGCTCGGAAGCAGGGTGGAAGAATTGGTCAGCAGGATAGTTTTTTCGGGGATCAGGTCTCTGATCTGCTCATAGAGAGCTATCTTCTGCTTCGGATCTTCTGCCATGGCCTCGATGATGATATCTGCATCTTCAAATGCCTTCGCCATATCCAGTTCGATATGGATCAGCTCGGCAAAGTTCTTCTTTGCCTGAGCGATCAGCTCATCGATCTTTTCTGCTGAAATATCATTCCAGCTTCTGATCAGTCCTCTGGGATACAGGAATCCGCCCATAGGATTGCCGATCAGGTTCTTAGCGCCTTCGAGATCTGCGATCATCAGTGCGCTGTAACGGTCAATCTTGGGCTGCGTTCTCGCGATAGACCCTTCACTTCTGAGCCAGAATGTGGTTTCATGACCTGTGTAGGCACTCATGAGACCAATCTGTGTTCCCAGAACGCCGCCGCCTAAGATTACTACTTTTTGTGCTGTCATTTTCATCCCTCCATATTAAAACTAAATAAAGACCATCAGAGGTCTATAAAACAAATGAACCACAAAAATCTTGTGTATATTCACAAGACAATTGCATAGTATCATATGTATGGGAATTATACAATTCTATTTTTGCTTGCAAATATCATTTCCGGTAAGTATAGTAAATCTACATAAAGGCTCACAGGAGAGAGATCATGTCTGTTAAAAAGAAACGCATAGTTGTCAAGGTCGGAACATCCACTCTGACAAATGAACTGGGAAACAGCAATTTAAGAAGTTTTGAAAGGATCGCGCAGGTCATCGCGGATATCCATAATCTGGGAAATGAAGTCGTGCTCGTTTCATCCGGCGCTATTTCTGTCGGCGCGAATAAGATGCATCTTCCTGATAAGCCATCGGACCTGCGTATGAAGCAGGCAGCTGCTGCTGTCGGACAGTGCGAGAATATGTTCCTGTATGACAAATTCTTCGGTTATTACAACAAAACTGTTGCCCAGATCCTGTTAAACTCTGATGATATCTATTCTGAGAAGAAGAAGGAGAACCTCTCCAATACTTTCGAGGCGCTCCTGGAACATGATGTAATTCCTATTGTCAATGAGAATGACTCTGTCAGCTATTCAGAGATAGAATCCGATGACAAACTGTTCAGCGATAACGATGTGTTGTCAGCGGTTGTGGCTGTCCTGTGCAAGGCAGACCTGCTGGTCATTCTTTCTGATATAGACGGATTCTTCGACAGAGATCCCAGACTCTACAAAAATGCCACACTGATCGAACGGATAGATACCATCGATGATTCTACTTATGAGCTGGCAGGTGGAGCAGGTTCGAGAAGAGGAACCGGTGGAATGAGGACCAAGCTTCAGGCTGCTGAGCTGGCTACTGCTCAGGGAATCGATACCGTCGTTACCAACGGAAGCCGTCCAGAAGGTCTGTATGACATCATAGAGGGCAGGAAATGCGGTACGCTGTTCAGTGCGCACTGATCAGGATTTTAAATAAAATGGATTAAATAGCAGCCTGAATGGCTGCTATTTTTGTATAAAAATACGTTAAAAAATGTATTGCATATACAATTAAAATGATGTTAAAATTACAAAATATTAGTTTGGAATTTGTTTAGCAAATGGTTTAAGTTCAATCAACTAGGGGGTTATTATGTCATTTAGTGAGATCATTGGTGTCATCGACGACTGGGCATGGAGCTATCCGCTGCTGATCCTTCTTGTCGGTACAGGTCTGTTCCTGAGTATCAGGATGGTATTCGTCCAGTTCCGCAAATTCGGTTTTTCCATGAGAACAACGCTGGGCAAGGTGTTCAGCAAGCAGAAAGCCGGCAAAGGTGAGGTTACTCCTTTCCAGGCTCTGACCACAGCTCTGGCTGCAACAGTTGGTACAGGTAACATCGTTGGTGTTACAGGTGCTATCATTCTGGGCGGTCCGGGAGCTGTTTTCTGGATGTGGATCAGTGCTTTGATCGGTATGTGTACCAAGTTCAGTGAGGTTGTACTGGCTGTCCGTTACCGTGAAAAGAATGCAAAGGGTGAGTGGGTCGGAGGCCCAATGTACTATATCAAAAACGGCCTTGGAAAGAACTGGAAATGGCTGGGCGTTCTGTTCAGTATTTTTGGAGCACTCTGCGCATTTGGTATCGGAAATGCCACCCAGGTAAACTCGATCGCAACTGCTATCAGCAACGCCATCGATTCACTGGGAGGAAATACAGCTGCCCAGAAGCTTACATTCCTGGGTTCTGAGTTCTCACTCAGCTTCCTGATCATTGGTATCGTGGTGGCGATCATCATTGCTATCGTGATCATCGGTGGTGTCAAGGTCATCGGACAGATCACGGAAAAGCTTGTTCCGTTCATGGCTGTTGTGTATATCATTGCAACTCTTATTGTTATCTTTGCAGATATCAGATTTATCGGTGAGGTTCTCAGGATGATCTTCGTAGGAGCATTTACTCCTCAGGCTATCGTAGGCGGCGGACTGGGTATCACCATCATGACTGCCGCAAAGCGTGGTGTAGGAAGAGGATGCTTCTCAAATGAAGCTGGTATGGGTTCAGCTCCTATGGCTCATGCAGGTACTTCTGAGACCAATCCTGTACGCCAGGGTGTATACGGTATCTTCGAAGTATTCATGGATACCATCGTTATCTGCACACTTACATGCTTTACAGTACTCAGCGCAAATCTTGCAACAAACGGCGGGATCTTTTCATTTGGTGACAATATCGGTTCAGTAGCAGTTTCATCAGCTCTCGGAACTATCCTGTCATCCGGCGTTGGTTCAGTTATACTGGCTGTATGCCTGTCACTCTTTGCACTGTCAACTATCATGAGCTGGTCACTGTACGGTGTTCGCTGCTGCGAGTATCTGTTCAGAGGAAACAGGGTCATCGTAACTATCTACAAGGTCATATTCGTTCTGTTCGTAATCGTAGGTGCTACACTTGCTCTTGATGATGTATGGAACATCGCGGATATCCTGAATGCGTTCATGGCTGTACCGAACCTGGTAGCTCTGATCGCCCTCAGTCCGAAGGTTGTCAAACTGACCAGAGAGTTCTTTGCAAATGTGAAAAAGGGTAAAGATCTGAACCCTGATGTGGTGGAGTAACGGTTAATTTCGATCAGGCTGCTCAATAATTGCGTTTGTGAGATGTTGTTAAGCCGGTATTATACAGTTTGTGTATATATTGCAAGTTTATGCCTCGATATGATGCATAAACTTGCATTTTATTTATAATGGTATCGCATGAACGGAGATTTTGAACATAAGGGATATAGTTTTGCAACTTACATTCGAACATGGATTTTGAACAAAAGGGTGCAATTTGCTCTTTACTTTTTTTAGAATCTGTAATAGTATACTTTAGCGCAAGCAAATGAAGATGTCTCCTTGATCAACCATCTTCGAAAATAATAAAACAAGGACGTTTCTGTAATGATTAAGATTAAAAAGCTTCTGAGTGAAGCACTTCTTCTGGAAAGAAGCATTCCCAGCCTGGTTTCAGCATTGTTCATTCTTTCAATAGTAGCTATGAATCTGCTCGCTAACAAGAGCATTGATCTGCCTGTGCCCTGGATGGCACTTGACTGCGGTATCATATTCTCGTGGCTGACATTTCTTCTGATGGATATGGTCACCAAGCATTTCGGACCCAGGGCCGCGACCATGCTGTCGGTCATAGCCCTTATAGTCAATCTGTTCATGGCTCTGATGTTCTTTATCGGAAGTGTGATCCCCGGGCTGTGGGGTGAATCTTTTGCTGTGGATACTCAGACTGGGGCTGATATGATCAATACAGCTCTTGATAATACATTTAGGGGAACCTGGTATGTACTGCTGGGATCATCTGTTGCATTTATAATATCTTCCATAGTAAATAACGAGATAAACTGGCTGGTTGGAAAGGCGTTTAAGAAATCTTCCGGGTTTGGCATATTTGCTGTCAGATCCTATGTATCTACTTTCATTGCCCAGTTTGTTGACAATATGGTATTCGCGCTGATAGTTTCACACAATTTCTTTGGTTGGACCATGCTGCAGTGCGTCGTATGCGCTCTGACAGGGGCTGTGCTGGAACTGGTATGTGAGATCATTTTCTCTCCGATCGGTTACAGAGTGGCAGCCAGGTGGAAGAAGAACAAAGTGGGTATGGATTATATTGAACATGTAAAACTCATCGGAGGACGAGTATAAAGGAGTTATTATGAGAATACTTGTAACCGGAGCATCGGGTGGTATTGGTACAGCTGCCTGCAGAAAGTTTGTTTCTGCTGGGCATGAAGTGACAGGCATGGATATACGTCCTGCCAGTATAAACAGTCCTTTATATACTCATGTGATACATGATATATGTGACAGGGACTATCCTGACCTCGGCGAATTTGATGCCATGGTCAACTGTGCGGGGGTTCAGTTGATGAACGAAGAAGATATACAGATCAATCTGACAGCTGTCATAGCGGTTATTGAGCACTATGCAGTACAGGACCAGATAAAGGCAGTTGTCAATATTGCATCTGCATCCGGTCTGACCGGGTCAGAGTTTCCTCACTATGCAGCATCCAAGGGTGGTCTGGTAGCTTATACGAAGAACCTGGCTCTGAGGCTGGCCCGGTACGGAGCATGTGTCAACAGTATATGTCCGGGCGGAGTTATTACGGACATGAACAGACATATACTGGACAGCGAAGAGCTGTATGAGGCCGTACTGAATGAATCTCTTCTGCACAGATGGGCCGAGCCGGAAGAAATGGCTGAGTGGATATATTTTCTGGTCTGCGTGAACAGGTCCATGACAGGTGAGAACCTGCTGATAGATAATGGAGAAGCACTGAAGTCCAACTTTATCTGGTAAACGAATCTGAAAGTAGAAAATCAAGCCTTCTGATGATATTATATTATGTAATTGATCCAGGAGGCTTTTTTATGATTTACACTACAATAGACAGAGAAGACTACGATGAGCCCAGGTGTGTGATCTGTGATCCCCAGACGGGTCTTCCGGCTCAGGATATGAGATCTGTTCCTATCCAGCGCATAGCTGAAAAGATGGATGAATACTGCGCCAGAAAAGATTTTCCGGCTGCAGAAAGGCATCTGAAATACTGGCTGGAAGAGGCAAGGTTCATCGGTGACAGACGCGGAGAGTTCAGCCTCAGAAACGAGATGATGGGATATTACCGCAAGCAGGGTAAACAGGCAGAAGCCATAGAGAATGCTCAGGCAGCACTGAAGGTCATGAGTGAGATCGGAATGGAGCATTCGGTGAGCGGCGGTACCTGCTATGTAAATGTCGGAACTGTATATGATTCCTTTGCTCAGCCCGAAGAAGCACTGAAGTATTTTACTCTGGCCAGAGATGTATTCGAGGAAAACAGTTTCAAAGACTATTTCAAGCTGGCGGGACTGTATAACAATATGGCACTGGCACTTGTTGATCTGGAAAGATACGATGAGGCGATCGGTCTCTATAATGAAGCTCTGGACACCATGAAGAAGGTTGACGGGGGAGAGCTGGAGATAGCTATCACATATCTGAATCTGGCAGATGCTGCAGCTTACAGCAAAGGCCTGGACAGTGCCGAAGATGAGATAAGAGATTATCTGGAGCATGCCAAAGCTTGTCTGGATACAGCATCTCTTCCCAGGGATGGATACTATGCATTTGTATGTGAAAAATGCGCTCCCGGATTTAACTGCTATGGATTCTTTGAGTATGGAAGTGAAATAGCCAGGAGGGCCGAAGATATTTACAGTTCCTACAGGGAGGGTGATCTGTGAAGCCTGAAGTAAAAAAGCATAATATAAAAGGTCTGGAGCTCGCGGAAAGCTATTTTGAGGAATATGGCAGGAGCATGCTGGAAGAACAGTTTGCAGATATTCTTCCCTTTATTGCCGTGGGCCTGGTTGGAAGCGGGAGCGAATGCCTGGGATACGATGATGCATATTCTGAAGATCATGACTTCGAGCCGGGGTTCTGCATATTTCTTCCGGGTGAGGATATAGTTGACAGGAGAACCGCATTTCAGCTGGAGAGGGCATATGCAAAGCTTCCGAAGGAATTCAAGGGATTTACGAGGAGCTCTCTGAGTCCTGTTGGCGGAAATCGTCACGGTGTGTTCAGAACCGCAGAGTTTTATCAGGAAAAGGCCGGCATCAGCGGAATGGAGATCAGTCTGTATGACTGGTTCCACATTCCTGAGTATGCTCTGAAGGAGGCCACATCAGGCAAGGTGTTTCTGGACAATTATGGCGAGTTTACTGCCATCAGAGAGATGCTTAAAAGTATGCCTGAAGATGTCCGGCTGAAGAAGCTGGCGGGACATGTACTCCTGATGGCCCAGTCCGGTCAGTATAACTTCCCGAGGATAGCCAGACGCGGCGAGCTGGCAGCAGCCCAGCTTGCTGTATATGAATTCGTAAAGAGCACTATGGAGGTGGTATTTCTTCTGAACAGGGAATACCAGCCATTCTATAAATGGAGCTTCAGAGCCATGAGGGATCTGGAGATACTTTCTGAACTGGAGCCTGTCCTGTATGAACTGATGACTACGGGAAATGAAAACATGCAGGCTAAGGAAAAATATGTGGCTATCGAGAAAACCGCAGGTATGGTAATAAATGAACTGTCCAGACAGGGCCTTACAAAAGCAACGTGTGCCGATCTGGAAAAACACGCATACAGTATTAATGACAGTATCGCAGACGGAGATATCCGCAATCTGCATATTCTGTATGCAGTATGATACGAGGGGTAGGATAATATGAAGATTCACGGACTTCAGAAAATGACACTGCTGGATTTCCCAGGATGTGTGGCATGTACCGTATTCCTGGGCGGATGTGAGTTCAGGTGCCCGTTCTGTCACAATTCTGACCTTTTGGATATGAATGCACCGGCAGTTATGGAAGATGACGAGCTGCTTCAGTTCTTATCTAAAAGAAAAGGACTGCTGGATGGAGTTGCGATCACCGGAGGAGAGCCAATGCTCAGAAAGGACCTGCCGGAACTGATCCGCAAGATCCGGGACATGGGATTCAGAGTCAAGATAGATACAAACGGAAACCATCCGGCACTGCTTAAAGAAATATGCACGGAAGGTCTGGCAGACTATATTGCCATGGATATAAAAAACAGTCCTGAAAGATATGCTGAAACTGTCGGACTGGCTTCATTTGATCTGTCCAATATACTGGAGAGCATTGAATTTCTGAAGAAAGGGACTGTGGACTATGAGTTCAGGACCACTGTTGTCAGACAGTTTCATGATGAGGATTCTTTCAGGAAGATAGCTGAAATGATAGACGGTGCAGGGAAATATTTCCTTCAGGATTTTGTTGACAGAGACACAGTGCCTTTCGCAGGTTTGGAAGGATTTACACGCGATGAGATGGAATTATTTGCAGGTTTGGTCAGACCACATGTAGAGAGCGTAGATATCAGAGGGGTCTGAGATCACGCTATATATACGTAAAATTTAAAAATCTACAGAAAAATGTCAATATCTTGTGCTAATTGCAGAAATTAGATACAACATATTGACATATTGAATTTTAGTGGTATTATCTATATCACTAGCGAAATATTGCAGTTTATTTTTGACGTATATATAAATGGAGGTTTGAGTTTATGTACCAGGTATTAAAGCGTGATGGAGAAATTGTTGAGTTTGATGTCTCCAAGATCAGTGCTGCGCTTACAAAGGCATTTGTTGCATGTAACAGGCAGTTCCATCCATCGATCATCGACATGCTGGCTCTCAGGGTATGCAGTGATTTCGAAAACAAGATCAAGGACGATATCATCTCTGTAGAGGATATCCAGGACAGCGCAGAAAAGATCCTTTCTGAGGCAGGTTATTCAGATGTTGCGAAGGCATACATCCTTTACAGAAAGCAGCGTGAGAAAGTCCGTAATGTCAAGAGCGCTATGCTCAATTATAAGGATCTTGTAGATAATTACCTCAAGATCAATGACTGGCGTGTCAAGGAGAATTCCACAGTGACATACAGTGTAGGCGGTCTGATCCTGTCCAATTCAGGTGCGATCACTGCCAACTATTGGCTGAGTGAGATCTATGATCAGGAGACAGCTGATGCTCACAGGAGCGCAGCTATCCATATTCATGATCTCAGCATGCTGACAGGATACTGTGCAGGATGGTCACTGAAACAGCTGATCCAGGAAGGTCTCGGCGGAGTTCCGGGCAAGATCACTTCATCACCCGCAGCCCATCTGTCAACACTTTGCAACCAGATGGTAAACTTCCTTGGTATCATGCAGAATGAATGGGCGGGAGCTCAGGCATTCTCATCATTTGATACATATCTGGCTCCTTTTGTAAAGATAGACGATCTTTCACAGAAGGAAGTTAAGCAGTGCATCCAGTCATTTATTTACGGTGTTAATACCCCGTCCAGATGGGGAACTCAGGCTCCGTTTACCAACGTTACTCTTGACTGGGTCTGCCCTAAGGATCTGAAGGATCAGAAGGCCATCGTAGGAGGCAAAGAGCTTGACTTCACCTATGGCGACTGCCAGAAGGAAATGGATATGGTCAACAAGGCGTTCATCGAGATCATGATCGAGGGTGACGCAAACGGCCGTGGATTCCAGTATCCTATCCCTACATATTCCATCACCAGGGATTTCGACTGGAGCGAGACAGAGAACAACAAGCTCCTCTTCGAGATGACTGCCAAGTATGGTACACCTTATTTCTCAAACTATATCAACTCCGATATGGAGCCTGATGATGTCCGCAGTATGTGCTGCCGTCTGCGTCTGGATCTGCGTGAACTTCGTAAGAAATCCGGTGGATTCTTCGGAAGCGGCGAGTCTACAGGTTCTGTTGGCGTTGTAACCATCAACCTTCCGAGGATCGCATATCTGGCTGAAGACAAAGAGGACTTCTACAAGAGACTGGATCATCTGATGGATATTTCAGCTGCATCTCTTAAGACCAAGAGAACAGTTATCACAACACTCCTGGAGAATGGCCTGTATCCTTATACCAAGAGATATCTGGGAACATTCGACAACCATTTCTCAACTATCGGTCTGATAGGCATGAATGAAGTAGGCCTGAACGCAAAATGGCTGCGCAAGGATCTGACACATGAAGAGACACAGAAGTTTGCTGTTGAAGTACTCAATCATATGAGAGAGCGTCTGTCAGATTATCAGGAGATGTACGGAGATCTCTACAACCTGGAGGCAACTCCTGCCGAGTCAACCACATACAGATTTGCAAAGCATGACAAGGAAGAGTTCCCTGATATCATCACAGCAAATGAGAATGGCACACCTTATTACACCAACTCATCTCATCTGCCTGTTGGATATACTGATGATGTTTACTCAGCACTGGATGTTCAGGATGAACTGCAGACCCTGTATACATCAGGAACTGTATTCCATGCATTCCTTGGAGAGAAGCTCCCTGACTGGAAGGCTGCATCCACTCTGGTACGTAAGATCGCTGAGAACTACAGACTGCCTTACTATACCATGTCTCCTACATATTCAGTATGCCGCAACCATGGCTATCTTGCAGGAGAGGTTTATACCTGCCCTGAGTGCGGAGAGAAGACAGAGGTTTACAGCCGTATCACAGGATATTATCGTCCTGTTCAGAACTGGAACGATGGCAAGGCACAGGAGTTCAAGGACCGCAAGGTTTATGATACATTCCACAGCCGCCTGACACATGAGGGTCCTGTTCAGAAGCTGAACTTCGCTGATGTATATCCGTCAGAGACAGTTGCTGCAGTTGCTGCTCAGGCAGCCGAGGCTACCCAGGCTCCTGCTCCTGCTACTGAGGCTGAAGCTATCGTAGCAGATGCAATCCCTGTTATGTATGTCAAGGATCACTGCCCGAAGTGCAAAGGTGCTGAGCAGAGATTCAAGCTGGGCAAGATCGACTATAAAGAAGTAAACTGCTCACAGAACATGGATATCGCCAGAGAGCTGAATATCACACAGACTCCTACGATCATCGATCCGGACGGAACCAGATACGAAGGAGAAAGCGCCGCAATTGACTGGATGAAGGCTCATCAGAAATAAGAGCTGATCACTGTTTTCCGGCGTGGCTGAAACAAGTCACGCCGGTTTTTATATAGCCCAAAGGAGCTGAAAAGATGTATGACATTATTGTAGTTGGCGGAGGTCCTGCAGGACTGACCGCTGCGGTATATGGAAGAAGAAACGGCAAGACCGTTCTGATCATAGAAAAAAGTGTGTTCGGAGGTCAGATCACCAATTCTCCCAAGGTGGAGAATATACCCGGATTTGACTCCATCAGCGGAGATGAATTCGCAGATAAGTTCCTGGACCAGGCTATGGGTCAGGGAGCTCAGGCTACTCTGGAGAGCGTTACAGAGGTTATTAAAAGTGATACGGATGACAGTCCTGTATTTACAGTTAAGACAGAAGAGGGAGGCTCCTATGAGGCATTAAGCGTCATCTTGGCTACAGGTACTACTCACAGAGTACTGGGACTCGAAGGTGAGGAGGATCTGATAGGAGACGGTATCAGCTTCTGCGCAGTATGTGACGGGGATTTCTACCGTGATAAAACAGTCGTAATGATAGGTGGAGGCAATTCTGCATTTGTGGAGGCCAATCTTCTGGTTGAGATAGTTGATAAACTAATCATGCTTCAGGATATGCCTTTCTTTACTGCAGATCAGGCATCTCAGGAACAACTGTTCTCACACAACAATGTTGAGACACATGTGGGATGTAAGATCCTGGGCTATGAAACTGCAGGAGGCGCTCTGACCGGTGTCAGGTATATCGAAAACGGCGAAGAAAAAATTGCAGCCTGCGAAGGAGTATTCCTGGCTGTAGGTCTGATCCCTGACAACGGCGCATTCAGTGAACTTGCAGAACTTGATCAGGCCGGGTATTTCGCATCTGGTGAAGGATGTCTGACTAAGACACCAGGTGTGTTTGTTGCAGGAGATGCCAGAGCCAAATCGCTCAGGCAGGTAGCAACAGCATGTGCCGATGGAGCTATCGCAGCTATCGCGGCATGCAATTACTTAAGAAAATAAGATATGACAGCATTTGACGATATATTCAGAAAATGCGATCTCTGTCCCAGAAACTGCAAGGCAGACCGCTTCGTGAAACCGGGTCTGTGCGGATGCAGCAATATTCTGAAGGCGGCAAGAGCAGGGCTCCACTATTTTGAGGAGCCTTTTTTTTCAGGTGCTAAAGGAAGCGGAACAGTGTTCTTTACAGGATGCAACCTGCAGTGCATATATTGTCAGAATCATGATATCTCAGGGAAAGACGCATTAGGCGTGGAGATCACGTCTGAAAGACTTACTGAGATATTCCTGGATCTTCAGGATAAAGGCGCTCTGAATATCAACCTGGTGACCGGTACTCCATATATTCCGTATATCGCAGAGGCTCTGAGCAGATGCAGATATGATGGAAGTCTTCATATACCTGTAATATGGAATTCTGGCGGATATGAAAGCACAGGTGCCCTGGAAATGCTGGACGGTCTGGTTGATGTATGGATGCCGGACTTCAAGACCATGTCAGGTGAACTGGGAAAGAAATTCATGAATGCCCCGGATTATCCTGAACGTGCCAGCAAGGCCCTGGACTGGATGGTAGCTCATTCACATCCAGTGACATTTGTTTCACTGGATGATCCAAGTGGGGGAGTACTGGACGTACCAGATGATGAGATCCCGGAAAATGCCCTGATGATCAGCGGTGTCTGTGTAAGACACCTGGTCATGCCGGGTCATGTTTCAGATACCAGGGATGTACTGGACTATCTGGCTCAAAACTACGGCAGTCAGATCATTATTTCCCTTATGAGCCAGTATACACCGATGAGAAATGATTTTATTTATCCGGAACTTAACAGAATATTAACAAAAAGAGAGTATGATAGGGCAGTCAGTCATGCAGTCAGTCTGGGTCTGACCAGATGTATGATCCAGGAGGGAAAGACTGCTTCAGAAAGCTTTATCCCTGCATTTGACGGAACAGGCATTTCTGATAGTAAATAAATCCCGGAGATGTTATACTTATATCATGAATAAATTTGAAACCACATTACGTAAGATACTGAACAGCCCACTGGGCATCATCATATTTATCGTTTCCCTGGCAGCATTTTATCCGCCCTATGAACTGGAGATCATTCCTGTCTACCAGACTTATGTTCCATATGCCAGATATATATGCGGCGGATTCCTGATAATTGCTTTTTTTATGCTCTATATCAGCAGATTGAGATTTTTCAGGGACAACTGGTATCTGATCGGAGCCTGCGTCTTTATTGCGGCACTGATCTATTCAACGATACTGTCACCGACCGGATTTATGGAAGGAGCTCTGGGCAGCAAGGGACTGTTGTCGATCTTTCTGGTCATGACATTTGCTGTCTTCTTAAGGAGCGGCCCCAAACAGTATCTTCTGATAGGATTCTTTATCTTCCTTGCAGTTAACATTGCTAATACATACTGTATCTATCATTACTGGGGAACAGGTCTCTGGGAAGTATGGCAGCAGTACCGGCATCCCTATATTTCGATCGTAGGGAACTACAACGGCGGAGTGGAATATGTGCTTCCGATGGCGATCCTGGGATCCGCTTATGCTCATAGATACGGAAGATGGATGGATTATATCAATTATCCTGCTATGGTAATGAGTCTGATCATGGCATTCAAGGTCAACTCAGAAACCCAGAAAGCCGTATTTATCGCGATCATACTGTTCATGCTGATAGGAAATATATGCATGATATCAAATGGATTTGCAAAGGTGATCAGATGGATATTCAATCCTGTACTGCTCACTCTGGTAAATCTGGTATTCTTCATATCGGTCATCTGGATGAATAAGACAGCCTGGCTGGCCAGATTTGGAGCAGATCCCGGGTTTCATGGACGCAGATCTGTCTGGGACAAGGCAATATCTCTGATCAAGTCCAATCCGTTATGGGGCAGCGGATTTGAATCAGTTGACATGAAGGCCATGAAACTGGGAAATAAGGCGCATTGTCATTCTTTTTTCCTGGAAATACCATATATGATGGGCATAATAGGTGTGATAATCGCATCTATACTGATCATCATCCTGATCGTGGCGATCATCAGGTGCAGGAACAGCTCCATAGCATTTATGATGTCAGGTATGCTGTTCGCGCTGTGTCTTACGAATCTATTTGAAACATACGGGGCCACATTCTTTGTATTCGGACTGGGTCTGATATACTATGTGGTTAAATGCTGCGGAGACGGAGAACGCCTGCGCAGGCGAAGATAGAACTAACGGGGGATGAACTATGAGACTTAATTTCGGTCCGAGATCATGGACATATCCACAGGCAGTCTATATCATAGGCACATATGACGAGGAAGGCAGAGCAGATGCCATGAATGCCGCATGGGGAGGCATTGTTGGAGAAAAAGAAATCTGCCTGTGTCTGAGCAGTGAGCATAAGACCACCAAGAATATCCTTCTTAAGAGATCGTTTACGGTGAGTATCGGTACACTGGATACCAAGGATGCCTGCGATTTCGTCGGGCTCCTGTCAATGAATTATGAGCATAATTACGACAAGCTGGAGCGTGCTGGATTCCATCCTGTTAAGTCACAGTTTGTAGATGCCCCCATCTTTGAAGAGCTTCCTATGGCTCTGGAGTGTCATCTGATCAGTTATGATCCGGAAACAGGACATCTATTTGGAGAGATCGAGAATATCTGCATAGATAAGAGCATCCTTACAAATGGCAAGCCTGACCCTGCCAAACTGAAACCGATCATTTTTGATCCTGTAAACTCCGCTTACCATGTGATAGGAGAGAAGGTGGGCAGGGCATTCAGCGACGGAAAGAAGCTGAGGTAGGTTTTCAAAGATGTCTCAGACAGAAACAGCAGTTAAAACGAGATACAGACTGACTGACCCGCAGAACAGACATGCGTTTGTACATGGGGTCAAGGCAGGTATCCCCATAGGTCTGGGGTATTTTGCCGTGTCATTTTCTCTGGGTATCATGGCCAGAAATGCCGGACTCAACTGGGTAGCAGGCGTGATATCCAGCCTGCTGTGCAATGCATCTGCGGGTCAATACGCCGGATATGCCGTGATAGCCGCATCAGGGACTCTGCTGGAGATGGCACTTCTGTCTCTGGTAGCCAACTGCAGGTATCTGCTCATGAGCAGCGCAATGACTCAGAGGATGGCACCTGGCGTCAGCTTCGGACACAGGGTATTTATGGGTCTATATGTTACGGATGAGATATTTGGAGTTTCGATGGCGAGACCAGGTTATCTGAATCCCTGGTTTACATATGGATGCGCTGTGATCGCATCCCCTATGTGGGCTCTTGGCACGGCACTGGGATGCATGGCAGGCAATATCCTGCCTCTCAGAGTGGTTAGCGCTCTCAGCGTAGCATTGTTCGGCATGTTCCTGGCTATCATTATCCCGCCATGCCGCAAGGAGAAAAAAATAGCCGGCATCATACTGGCATGCTTTATCCTGAGCTCAGCTGCGACTTATCTTCCGGGCATATCAAAGCTGTCAGACGGAGTACGTACGATCATACTTACTGTGATCATTGCCTCTGCTGCAGCACTGATATTTCCCAGACA
>JAZUNG010000151.1:0-9310 GCA_045604025.1 Lachnospiraceae bacterium
GCTCACCCGGAGTATAAGGTATCAGTTTGCTGTATTTCTGACTGAAAAATCTGCTCATAGTTTTTCAGTATCCTTTCATTATTCTTCGAAACGTATTACGGCACTCTTTGCGTGACCGGTCAATCCTTCCTGTGTGGCAAAGTATGCTATGTCATATGCCACCTTTTCCAGAGCATCCTTTGTGTAATATGTGTACTGAGTTTTCTTTACGAAATCATCTACAGACAGAGGATTGGAAAACTTCGCAGTTCCGCTGGTAGGAAGAGTGTGGTTGGGTCCGGCAAAATAATCACCGAGGGCCTCAGGACAGTTCCTGCCCATGAATATGGAGCCGGCATGTCTGATCTCAGGCAGATATGTAAACGGGTCATCCACACACAGCTCGAGATGCTCCGGCGCGATCTCATTTGCGATATTGATAACAGTTTTCAGATCGTCTGCAATGATGATCTTGCCGTTTGTATCGATCGACGTCCTGGCAATATCCGCACGGTCCAGCAGAGGAATCTGTCTTTCGAGCTCTGAGCTGACTGCATATGCCAGTTCTTCAGAATCGGTAACCAGTACTGCGCTGGCCATCCTGTCATGCTCGGCCTGTGACAGAAGGTCTGCAGCCACATATACAGGATCAGACTGACCGTCCGATACAATCAGTATCTCGCTGGGTCCTGCGATCATATCGATGGAAACCATACCGAACACCTGCTTTTTGGCTTCAGCAACGAATGCATTCCCGGGACCGACTATCTTGTCAACCTTCGGGATGGTCTCGGTTCCGTAAGCAAGTGCAGCAATAGCCTGTGCGCCGCCGACCTTGAATATCCTGTCGATGCCTGCAACCTTTGCTGCAGCCAGGATAGCAGGGTTGACCTTACCATCCTTTCCGGGAGGAGTTACCATGACTACTTCGGGAACTCCGGCTATCTTCGCCGGGATGGAATCCATGAGCACAGTAGAAGGGTAGGCTGCTGTGCCACCGGGAACATAGAGCCCTGCACGGTCTACAGGAGTGATCTTCTGACCGATCACTGTGCCGTCATCTTCTCTGATCTCAAATCCCTGACGTACCTGACGTTCATGGAAGCGTCTTATATTGGCAGCTGCCCGCTCGAGGACTTCTATAAAATGAGGTTCTACCAGTGATACTGCTTCAGCGATCTCTTCATCACTGACAGTCAGACTATCCAGTACGACCTTGTCGAATCTTTCGGTATATTCACGGATAGCCTTATCTCCGTTTGCCCGGACATTTGCAATGATATCTGCAACTACTGCGCTGATATCAGAGACGCTTTCGGTCCTTGCAAATATCTCATCGTTTGAAACTTCGTTGTATTTTAAAATCTTTATCATCTGTTTATCCTTCTTCAGATCATCTCACGGATAGAGTCTGTGATCCTGGTAATGATCTCACTGTTAAACTTGTAGCTGGCCTTATTTGCTATCAGACGGGCACTGATGGGAACGATAGTCTCGATGACCTTCAGGTTGTTTTCCTTCAGTGTTGTTCCGGTCTCGACTATATCTACGATGACATCAGTCAGGTCCAGGATAGGAGCGATCTCTATAGATCCGTTCAGATGGACTATATCGATTTCCCTGTCTATGGACGCATAGTATGTCCTGGCAATATTGGCAAATTTCGTCGCAACGCGCAGTGTGCGGTTAGGGTCATCAATAAATCCTTCAGGCGCAGCCACGCACATGCGGCATTTACCGGTATTCAGATCGAGCAGTTCATAGATATCAGGCTCGTACTCCAGTATGATATCCTTTCCTGCCACACCTATATCTGCAGCTCCCCTTTCAACATAGATAGAGACATCTGAAGGCTTGGCCCAGAAATACCTGACACCGCAGTCTTTGTTTTCGAAGATCAGCTTCCGGCTGTTTTCCAGGATGGATGGACATTCAAACCCGGCCCTTGCAAACATGTCGTAGACCTTTTCACCCAATCTGCCCTTAGGAAGGGCAACATTCAGCAGCTTTCTGGATGGAATGATGTTGGATGTCGGTGTGAAACTCTCTACATCAGCTATCCTTTCCAGCACATCCAGATAAACGGCGAATCCGATCGCACGGGACTTTCTTCCGATCTTCTTCATGAGTCTGTCATACTGACCTCCGGAGAGAACACTCTGGGGGATACCGTTGATAAAACCATTAAAGAAGATACCATTATAGTACTTCAGATCGCTGGAAGCAGAGAAGTCGATGCGGATCATATCAGCCAGGTCCTTATCAGTGCCTGTAACAGATCTGATCAGTTCATCCAGTTCACCCACAGCTGCAGACAGACCGGTATCGGCCAGAAGCCCGGAAGGCTCCAGGCTCTTCCTTATCTTTGAGACTGCTTCGCCAGGACGAAGATAGAACATGGCCAGGTCTTTCAGAGCCATGCAGATCTCTTCGGGGATATTTTCTTCTGTACAGATCGAATCAAGAGTATCGGTATTCTTCTCGTTGATACATCTGAGGATTCCCGACTTGCTGTCAGAGGAAGCCTCGATATTCTCAAGAATAGAAGAAATGATCCCCAGATGAGTGATCTCCAGCATACATTCTGAAGCTATGGTCTTAAGACTTTGAGCAGCAAGAGCTACTACCTCGCTGATATTCTCAGGGGAGAGATCGCCAATGCATTCCAGACCTGCCTGAGTGATCTCCCTGAATCCACGGGTATCGTCTTCGGCACGGTAGACATTCTCATTATAATATAGCTTCTGGATCAGACCGGGTTCATCAGCAGTACTCTTGATGACAGACAGAGTCACATCAGGTTTGAGCGCCATGAGCTGGCCGTTTGTATCTGTAAAGGTGATGATCCTGTCAGAGACCAGAAAATCCTTGTTCCGTACATAGAGATCATATTCTTCAAATCTGCTCATCTTATACTGTCTGTAACCATTAGCAGCATAAAGAGAGCGGAGCGCGAGAACGATCTTCTCCTCATTTCTTAAAACATTTTCGTTGAAATCCATAAATACCTCGGATCTTTATTTCCTGTTTTTATAAGAGTCAATTGCATTCTTATAGCCACCGCTGCCATAATTCAGACATCTGCTTACACGTCCGATAGTCGCAGCGCTGACACCGATCTGACTGGTTATGTTCTGGTAGCTGACTCCTTCATCAAGAAGAAACGCAGTGTCCAGACGTTGAGCCATGTCCTGCAGTTCCTTTACTGTGCAGACATCTGTAAAGAAGTCATAACATTCTTCGGTTGATCTCAGGTTCATGATAACATCGAACAGACGGTCAATAGAGCTGTTCTGGATCTTGTTGTTCAAAACACATTCCCTCCGTTTATAATATATAATAAATATATAGTCTGATTAGTATAACATAAAATGCATGAAAACCAAAGACTTTCAGAATTTAACACTTTAAAGTACTAAAGTCAAGCGCGAATATAGAAATTTCTTGAATTTTTAATGCAGTTGATGCATAATTTACGATTGATATAGTAGGTTATTCTTTATATTAAAAAGGAGCAAATTAATGAGAGTAGTTATTCAGGACGATTACGATAAGATGAGCAAATGGGCTGCAGATCATATCGCAGACAGGATCAAAGCTCACAAGGAAGACAGACCGTTTATTCTCGGACTTCCTACAGGTTCTTCACCTCTTGGCGTTTATGCTGAGCTTATCAAGAAGAACAAAGCAGGTGAGATCTCTTTCAAGAACGTTGTTACTTTCAATATGGATGAGTATCTTGGTCTTCCTCATGAGCATGACCAGAGTTACTGGTATTTCATGCATGAAAATTTCTTCGATCATATCGATATCCCCGCTGAAAATATTAATATACTTAATGGCATGACAGATGACCCTGTAGGTGAATGTGCTGCTTATGAAGAAAAAATCGCTTCTTATGGTGGTATCGATCTGTTCATGGGTGGTATTGGTGTAGACGGACATCTGGCATTCAATGAGCCTTTTACATCTCTTACATCAAGAACAGGACTCAGAGATCTGACTACAGACACAAGAATTGTCAATTCCAGATTCTTTGGCGGAGATCCAGAGAAGGTTCCTGCGCAGGCACTTTCTGTTGGTATCGGAACTGTTACTGATTCCAAAGAGGTCCTGGTACTGATCAGCGGACATAACAAGGCACGTGCTCTTGCAGCAGTAGTTGAGGGCGGAGTCAGCCAGAAGTGGACATGCAGCGCACTTCAGATGCACAACAATGCGATCATCGCATGTGACGAGGAAGCCTGCGGCGAGCTGACTGTTGATACATACAAGTATTTCCTTGATATTGAGAGGAAAGAAAGAATCTGATCTTAAGAAATGAAAAAAGTGGTTGTTTTTGGCGGTGGTACAGGTCTTTCCTGTCTGCTGTCCGGACTCAAGCTGTTTCCTGTTGAAGTTACGACTGTCATCACTGTCAGCGACAATGGGAGCAGCACCGGAGTTCTGAAGGAAGAGTTTGATATTCCTGCTGTTGGTGACGTCGGAAAGGTCCTTCTTTCCATGGCGAACGCTGATGATGATCTGGTCAGACTTCTGAGCTACAGGTTCCAGAAGGAAGGATCATCTCTGTTCAACCATCCGGTAAGGAATATCCTTCTGACTGCACTGATAGATCTGAAGGGCAACCTTACAGAGGCTACCAGATACATGTGCAGTCTGCTGAATATCAACGGAGAGGTCCTGCCTCTTTCGGAGGAAAGGGCTGACCTGGTAGGTCACAACGATGAAAATGGAAAAGACTTCTTCGGAGAGGTAAGCGTCAGTCAGAACATCAGGAACATTTCTACTTTGTCATACGACCACGATATCCGCGTGGGCAACAGGGTGAAGAAGAGTATTTCTGAGGCTGACCTGATCATTTTCAGTCCGGGCAGTCTCTATACATCCATCCTGCCGCATCTGATCGTTCCCGATATCGTAAAAGAGATCGAATCCACTGATGCTCCTATCATGTACGTCTCCAATCTGGTCACCCAGCCCGGAGAGACTGACGGATACAATGTAAGCGATCATCTGAAGGTTATAAACGATCATCTGGGAAGCCGCAGAGTTGACGTTGTGGTCGCAAATAATGGTGTCATCGATCCTCAGATCACTCAGAGATATCTGGATACAGAGCAGAAGACTCTGGTAAAGCTGGACCATGATAATGTTCATGAACTCGGCGCAAGGATCATTGAGGATGATATATTCTGTATTGATGATGAGCGTATCAGACACAAGGCTCTGAATACCGCGTATCTGATATTCTCATATCTTATGGAAGAAGAAAGCTGATTTCAGGAGGTTTTAAATGTATACGATAAAGGATCTTTATGATCTGGACCATACTCTGGCAAAAGACTATCTTCTTCAGTTTACCTATCCCTGGGAAGCCCTGAAAGGTATCAAAGATATGATCCTTGAACTGGGTCCGACCCTGGGTGAGGACTATGAAGAAGTATCAGAGCATGTCTGGGTCCACAAAAGCGCAACTGTATTTCCTTCAGCATATCTTGGCGCTCCATGTATCATAGGACCCGAGACTGAGGTCCGTCATGGCGCATTTATCAGAGGAAGCGCTCTGGTCGGCGCAAACTGCGTAGTGGGTAATTCTGTTGAGCTGAAGAATGTCATACTGTTTGACCATGTTCAGACACCCCATTATAACTATGTAGGAGACAGTATCCTGGGTTACTACAGTCATATGGGCGCAGGAAGCATCACCAGCAATGTAAAGAGCGACAAGAAGCTGGTTATCGTTCACAACGGAACCGAACATATCGAGACAGGCATCAAGAAGTTCGGAGCCATGCTGGGCGATCATGTTGAGGTAGGATGCAATGCTGTGTGCAATCCCGGAACTGTCATCGGAAGAGGCAGCAATGTCTATCCGACATCATGTGTCAGAGGAGTAGTCCCCGAGAACAGCATTTACAAGAATAACGGAGAGATCATCCACAAGGACGAAAGAGAGTAATTAAAATGGGTAAATATTTTGGAACAGACGGCTTCAGAGGCGAGGCCAACAAGGATCTGAATTTTGAGCATGCCATCAAGATCGGCCGGTTTATCGGCTGGTATTATGGAAAGAGACTGGGCAAGAAGGCCCGAGTAGTCATCGGCAAGGACACCAGAAGATCGTCATATATGTTCGAGTATGCATTGTGTACTGGACTGACTGCTTCAGGAGCTGATGCATATATCATGCATGTTACCACCACTCCTTCGGTTTCATATATTGCCAGAGTTGATGATTTCGACTGCGGTATCATGATCAGCGCATCTCACAATCCTTTCTACGACAACGGTATCAAGATCGTCAACAACAATGGCGAGAAGATGGATGAAGAGACACTTCTTCTGATAGAGAAATATATCGACGGTGAGATCGAGGTCCCTCTGGCTGAGCGCGCAGAGATCGGCAGAACCGTTGACTATGTTGCAGGCCGCAACCGTTATATCGGCTATCTGATCTCTATCTCCAGATTCAGCTTCAAGGACGTCAAGGTAGGCCTGGATGTGGCAAACGGAGCAGCATGGTCTATTGCCAAGGGCGTATTTGATGCACTCGGAGCCAAGACATATGTGATCAACGACAATCCTGACGGATACAATATCAATACTGACTGCGGTTCCACACATATTGAGCATCTCCAGAGGTTTGTTGTAGACAACAGACTGGATATCGGATTCGCCTTTGACGGTGATGCTGACAGATGTATCTGCGTAGATGAGAAGGGCAATGTCGTTACAGGAGATCATACACTGTATATCTACGGCCTCTATATGAAAGAACGCGGCAAACTGGCCAATAACAAGGTCGTTACTACCGTTATGTCCAACTTCGGTCTGTACAAGGCACTGGACAAGGTCGGTATCGAATATGACAAGACCAAGGTCGGTGACAAGTACGTTTATGAGAACATGGTCGAGACAGGAAACCGTATCGGCGGTGAGCAGTCCGGTCATATCATCTTCACCAAGTATGCAACTACAGGTGACGGTATCCTGACCAGTCTGAAGCTTATGGAAGTCATGCTGGCCAAGGAGAAGCCTATGAGTGAGCTGGCTGCTCCCGTGGTATTCTATCCTCAGGTACTCAAGAATGTCCGCGTAAAGAGCAAACCGGACGCTCAAAACGATCCTGACGTTCAGGCTGCAGTAGCCAAGGTTGCCGAGGAGCTCGGAGATACCGGACGTATCCTGGTCAGAGAGAGCGGTACAGAGCCTGTTATCCGTGTTATGGTAGAGGCCGGTACTGAAGAGATCTGTGAGAAGTACGTAGACAGTGTGATCGACGTGATAGAAGAGAAAGGCCATCTGGCATAAGTATATTATTGCAGTCCGGTACAGATATCATGTCTGTACCGGACTTTGATAAAAATAGTGGTTGACATTCGCTGCTGAACCATATAAAATAGCAAAGTCGTAAAGAAAGAAGAGTTTCCACTCTCACCTCGTCGCTTAAAGGTGCGCACGATGGTCAATATTTTCAGACATTCCGGTATGGCCGGATTCTGAATCTGTGTGTGGATATCTTTTCTTGATATCCATTTTTTGTGGTAATTTTAATGGAGGTGTAATTATTAACAACTTAATTAATGAACAGATCAAGGACAAGGAAGTCAGGCTGATCGGAGAAGAAGGTCAGCAGATCGGCGTTGTGGCAATTGAGGAAGCAAGAAGACTCGCTGAAGAAGCCGGACAGGATCTGGTCCTTATCGCTCCCAAAGCGGATCCGCCAGTATGCCGTATCATCGATTTCGGTAAGTTCCGTTATGAGCAGACCCGAAAAGAGAAGGAGGCCAAGAAGAAGCAGAAGGTCATCGAGATCAAGGAGATCAGGTTTTCACCGAATATTGATACCAACGATCTGAAGACCAAGGCTAATATGGCAAGAAAGTTCATTGAACACGGCGACAAGGTCAAAGTGACCATGAGATTCAGAGGACGTGAGATGGCACATATGCAGGAAAGCAAAGGCACTCTCATTGAATTCGCTGAGCTGCTCGCAGATGTCGCAGCGATTGATAAGGAGCCCAAAGTTGAAGGAAGGAACATGACCATGTTCCTGAGCCGCAAGAAATAAGTCAGATTACATTTTAGGAGGAAATAGAGATGCCAAAGTTAAAAACAAAAAGAGCAGCAGCTAAGCGCTTCAAAAAGACAGCAGGCGGCGAGCTCAAGAGAAACAAGGCTTACAAGAGCCATATCCTGACAAAGAAAACAACCAAGAGAAAACGTAATCTTCGCAAGAGCACCCTGACAGATGCCACCAACGTAAAGAACATGAAGAAGATTTTACCATATCTGTAATTGGAGTTTGCTTGAAGAAAGAATCGGAGGACAAATAAATGGCAAGAATTAAAGGTGGCTTAAATGCCAGAAAAAAACATAACAGAACTTTAAAGCTGGCTAAGGGATACAGAGGAGCCAGATCAAAACAGTACAGGATCGCCAAGCAGTCTGTCATGAGAGCTCTTGCAAGCTCCTATGCAGGAAGAAAGCAGAGAAAGAGACAGTTCAGACGCCTGTGGATCGCACGTATCAATGCAGCAGCAAGAATGAACGGTCTGTCATACAGCAGGTTCATGTATGGACTGAAGACAGCCGGTGTTGAGATGAACAGAAAGGTTCTGGCTGACATCGCAGTTAATGATGCAGCTGCTTTCACAGCACTTGCTGAGACAGCGAAGAACGCTATTCAGTAATATTTTAGCATAATAACAGCGGCCAGCATTAATGTTGCCGCTGTTTGTTTTTTGCAGATGCTTTCAAAGCATCTGCAGAAAACAATCTGCCTCGCTCATAATGAAAAATCGCTGCGGCAGATTATTTCTGCTGGTGCTTTAAATATTAAAACTACCATGACAGTTTTGTATTCTGATGGTAATATATTTAAAAATCTTATTGATAAGGGATAATACAATAAATGGCTGAAAATATTTCTAAGAATTTTATTGAGATCGAGATTGATAAGGATCTGGCTGAAGGGCATTATGATCATGTAATGACCAGATTCCCGCCAGAGCCTAACGGATACCTGCATATCGGTCATGCCAAGTCTATTCTCCTGAACTATGGAACCGCACAGAAGTACGGTGGCAAGTTCAATCTGCGTTTTGATGATACAAACCCTGTCAAGGAAGATACCGAGTTTGTTGATTCCATTATTGCTGACGTAATGTGGCTGGGTGCGGATTTTGAGGACAGGCTGTACTTCGCATCTGATTATTTTGACCGTATGTACGAAGCCGCTGTGAAGCTGATCAAAGACGGCAAGGCATATGTCTGCGATCTGAGCGCTGATGAGATCAGAGAGTACAGAGGCTCATATGAGACTCCC
>JAZUNG010000152.1:0-1728 GCA_045604025.1 Lachnospiraceae bacterium
CGGGATCATATATAACGATGCTGACTAGCGAGACGTTCTCGTTGCTGATCCTGAAGCCATACTCGCTCCACATATTGCTGAATACTTCAGATGGATCTTCATTTTTCTCAGGCGTCCTGTCACCAAACAGCGTCGTGAACAGATCGAGATTCTTTCTGATCACCTCATATCTGTCAGCATTTTCTATAGCATCAATGTCAAACATCAGATATGTTCCGGTGTATTCGCTATCAGTTTTCTCTGCTGAGATGACCCCGTCAAGAAGAAGCATAGCAGTCATTCTGCAGTCAGCATCTGAATAGTCATGATGCTTTTCCCAGCCATTTGCACACGCCGTCAGGTCAGGTGTATTTGCTCCAGGCTGCATCCACATATCTGAAAGACCGGCTGCATCTCCTGCGGAGCCCGCATAGTCCAGAACCCAGTCGTTGAATGTAACTACATTGGATAATCCTGACGCAGTCAGGTAATCGCACACCTCTGCAGATGTCTTGCTCCCGGCCAAATTGGTTACAGCCGGCATCACCGTTCTAGCATCAGTCTCATCATCGACACTATTCCCTCCGCAGCCTGTTACACACAGAATAACCAGACTTATTATAATGATCAGTACAGTATTGTTCTTTCTTTTCATTGTTCCCGTCTTGCAAAAATAGATTCCAGATGTATCACTCAAAGTATCGCGCTACATCGGTGTTCTGACCTCTATAAGATTGCCATCGGGATCATGGAATCTGATCATCTTCTGACCCCAGGGATGCGTCATCAGTCTGTTGACATAGGCAGTTTCCGGATATAGCTCTTCAATTTTACATGCAAAACCGTCTATGTCACTCTCCTCAAAGTAGAGTTCTGAAGCGTTGTTCTCAGGTAGCACATCTCTACCTATAGCCTTCTCCCAGACTTTTTTATCCTGCAAAACAAGTCCATCCGTCAGAATCAGATTGCCCTCATATTCCACAAGAACATTCAGGCCGAATAAGTCATGATAAAACTGCTTCGATTTCTCGATATCGTTCACAACAATCAGGAAATTTCTTAATTTCATATCAGTCTTGCTCTCCTTTAATTAGCTGATCTTTTTCAGCGCGTGTAAGTTGTTTGATCGCATACTCGCGTTTCTGAGCCTCGGTTTTATCATCGTATTCTTCTGTGTAGATCAGCTCTACCGGTCCTCTGGATCTTGTGTACTTGGCTCCTTTTCCGGAGTTATGCACTTTGGTCCTGCTCTCCGGATCAGTAGTATAACCTGTGTAATAAGTTCCATCAGCACACCGAAGGATATATACGTAGTGTTTCTTCTTGTCCGGAAGAAATGGTTCAATCACTGATTCAAGCAAAGCCTTTGCTGCTTCATAAGCTTCCGGCCATTCGCTGGCGCGTGGTCCTCCGATGCATAATTCTGTTTCATCAGGCAGAGTTCTGATCCAACTGATGACGGCCTGTACATCCTTCAGACCTGCAGCAGTGAACATCGGCTTGCCAAGCGCTTCACCTTCCTGCAATCCTGTTTCAGTCCCGGGCGAATCATATGCGCTTTCGGGCAGGATAGTAAGGATCGCATCGCAGTCGCGCATATTCCATTTTGTCCGCTGCTCTGTACCTTCTGATGGTGTTTCTGTCAACTCCGGATAGTCCTTCAAAAGTCCAGTTGGTTCAGGATAATCCTCAGCCCAGCCATTCTTTGGACACCATCCGCAGAGAGGAATACCGTGCTCTCTGGCAAAA
>JAZUNG010000153.1:0-4941 GCA_045604025.1 Lachnospiraceae bacterium
TAATCAATGACCGAATCTGGTTTTACTGCGGATGGAGGGACTCCCACCGGCGGCAAAGCCGCCTTTCGGGCCGCGTCGAACACAGCGCTCTGCAGCAGAGCTTGTGATCTCCTTGTTCGAGTCCCTCAAATAAAAAAGTCACCCAAGTCATATTTAATGACCTGGCTGACTTTTCTGCGGATGGAGGGACTCGAACCCTCACGAGTTGCCCCGGCAGATTTTGAGTCTGCTGCGTCTGCCATTCCGCCACATCCGCGCGCAAGTAACATTATCTATTATTTTGTTTGAAAAGTAAAGAGGCTTTTTGATGAGATTCCTTCATATATCGGACCTCCATATCGGAAAAAGAGTCAACGGATTTTCCATGCTGGAAGACCAGAAATACATTCTGGATCAGATAAAAGAGATCATTAAACAACAATATATTGATGCTGTTTTGATAGCAGGAGATGTTTATGACAAATCAGCCCCCTCAGCTGAAGCTGTCAGTCTGTTTGATGAGTTTCTGACATCACTTGCAGATATGGATTTGCAGATATTTGTGATCAGCGGCAATCATGACAGTGCCGAAAGACTGTCATTTGGAAACAGGCTGATGGAAGGCGCAGGGGTATTCATTGCGCCTGTATTTGACGGAAAACTGACTCATTATACAGTCACAGACGATAATGGTCCAATAAATATTTATATGCTGCCATTTATCAGACCTGCAGATGTCAGAAGGTTTTATCCTGAAGATGAAATCGGAAACTATACTGATGCCGTTAAATGTATAATTAATGCTGCTGACATTGATCCCGGACAGAGGAATATCATTATCTCACATCAGTTTGTAACCGGAGCTTCCACATGCGATTCTGAAACTATTTCTGTTGGAGGAACCGATAATGTAGATGCGTCTGTTTATGAACTGTTTGATTATACAGCTCTTGGTCATATCCATGGACCACAGAATATAACCTTATCTGATGGTTTTATCAGATACTGTGGAACTCCGCTCAAGTACAGCCTGTCTGAAAAGGATCACATTAAGTCAGCCACAGTAGTGGATCTTCGTGAAAAAGGTACGATAAACATAAGTATGATCGAGCTCAAACCGCTTCATGAAATGCGAATGATCAAAGGAACGTATAATGAACTGACTCTAAGGGATAATTATAAAAATACTGCTACAGACGACTATATATATGCAGTATTGACTGATGAAGATGATGTACCATTCGCGCTTTCACGTCTCAGACTGATATATCCCAATATTATGAAATTGGAATATGATAATACCAGGACCAGGACCAGAACGGAATTCCTTCCTGCAGATGAACCGGAGCAGAAAAGTGAGTTGGAGCTGTTCGCTGATTTTTACAGGCTTCAGAACGGTAAAGTCCTCGAAGGCGAACCTTATGAATATGTCAGAAACACATTTGATGAGATCAGGGGTAAAATATGAGACCTGTTAAACTGATAATGTCTGCATTCGGACCATATGCAGGCAAAGAAGAACTGAATATGGATCTGCTGGGCAGACGAGGACTCTATCTGATCACAGGTGATACTGGTGCTGGGAAGACCACTATTTTTGATGCGGTCACATTTGCACTATACGGTGAAGCAAGCGGCAGTGTCAGAGATAATTCCATGCTGAGAAGCAAATATGCTGAAGCAGATACTCCGACTTTTGTTCAGCTTGTGTTTGAATATTCCGGAAAGACTTATACGGTTACCAGAAATCCTGAATATGAAAGACCCGCCAAAAGAGGAAGCGGTTTCACAAAAGAATCCGCATCAGCCGAACTGGAAATGCCAGACGGGAGAGTGATATCAAAGAGATCCGAAGTGGATCAGGCTATAAAAGATATCATAGGCATCGACAAGAAACAGTTCACTCAGATCGCCATGATCGCGCAGGGTGATTTCCAAAGACTTCTGATAGCAGGGACTTCCGAGCGGCAGGCAATATTCCGCGAGATCTTTAAAACTGATATATTCAGGCAGTTTCAGGACAAGGCCAGAGCTGATGCAAGAACTCTTGAAACCGAGCTGGATAACGAGGACCGCAGCATCAAGCAGTATATCAGTCAGATCCGACTGCGCAAGCGGACGGAAGAGGAAGATCGATCATTATCGGCACTTCCTTATGATGAAGTTCTGGAGATCGTAGATGATGAAACTAAATTGGATAAGGATGAGCTGGAACGGATCAATGCTGAGATTGAGGTCCTCGGGCAGGAACTGATGGCTGCTAATACAAGGAAAAACGAAGCAGACAGGATCCGGGAACTGAAAAAAGAATATGATCAGGCTGAAAGTAAACTGATCCGGAAGAACTCAGAATCCAGAGAATATGAAAAAGATATTGAACTGATCCATCAAAACGACAGTGAAGTTGAAAAGTGGAAGCAACAGGTACATGAAATTGACAGCTCAATGTCTGATTATGATTCACTGGATTCTGTAAAGGACAGATTGTCTCAGAAGAATACTGAGATTGAAACTGTCAGCATCTCAGTACGTGAACTTGAGCAGACTGTGAAAAAGACCAATGATGAGATAGGATCACTAAAGGAAGAGCTGGTCAGGCTGAAAAATGCAGACAAAGATCTGGTTGAGGCTGATCATCGTTTTACTGAACTGACAAAGCATATAGCTGATCTGGGTGATCTTCAGAATGATTTGACAGCGCTCGAAAAACTGAAAGAGAGTTTATCTGATGCACAGGCTGATTATATACGGGCTTCTTCCAGGGCAGAAGAGCTGAATACAGCCGCCAGAACGCTCAGGAAGGCCTTTAATGACGCTCAGGCAGGGATATTGGCATCTCAGCTGGAAGACGGCATGCCATGCCCTGTATGCGGCTCTACAGAGCATCCGGCAAAGGCTCATTTGGCAGAAGATGCACTTACTCAAGCTCAGACGGAAATTGCAGAGGATAACGCAGAGCAGGCACAGAATGAGGCTAATGAAAAAAGCAAAACTGCGAACAGTTACCAGGCAAAATATGAAATGCAGGAAAAGACTCTGAAGATCACTTCGAAAAAGGTGACCGGGATTGCTGATCTGGAGGTTCTTTATGAAAAGATCACAGATATTATATGTTCTAAAGAAGACCTGCTGGAATCTGCCCGCTCAGAGAAAGAACAGGCGAAAAAGAATGTTAAAAGGGCTGGAGAACTATCTGAGATCATTTCAGAAAAAGAAAAACAACTGGATACTGACAGAACAAAGCTGGTGCAAAAGACCAATGAGCTGACAGAGCTGAAGATTTCAGGATCTGGATTGCAGACTGAAGCAGACTCTTATATGAGCAGGCTGAAATATGACAGCAAACAAAACGCTCAGAATGCGAAAGATGAGCTGAACAAAAGTATTGAAGCATATAATGACAAACTTACTGAAGCCCAGGATAATCTCAGTAAAACACAGAGAACAATTCAGGAGTTGCAAGGACAGTTGAAGACACTTTCAGCGCAGATACTGGATACTGACAGCATCGATCCTGAAGTTGAAAATGAAACCATTAAAGAAATTAATGACAGGACAGAACAGAAGAGAAAAACCGCAAATGATATCCAGATGAGGATCAGCAATAACGAACAGCTGATCAGCAATATCAGAGATGTTTGTTCAAGGGTGGCTGTCAAGTCAGAGCGTTTTGCATGGCTGCAGTCAATTGCGACAACTGCGGCCGGACAGGTGAGCGGCAAAGAAAAGATCATGCTGGAGACATATGTTCAGATGACATACTTTGACAGGATCATTCACAGAGCCAATACTCATCTTTTTAAAATGTCGGATGGACATTATGACCTGGAAAGACAGGAAGAAGCATCGAACCTGAAAGGTCAGAGCGGACTGGAGCTGAACGTGATCGACCATTATAACGGAACCAAACGAAGTGTTAAAACACTCTCCGGAGGTGAATCATTTATAGCATCTCTGTCTCTGGCACTGGGGCTGTCTGAAGAGATACAGGCCAGCTGCGGTGGGATCAGATTGGATACGATGTTCGTTGATGAAGGGTTTGGCTCACTAGATGAAGACACGCTCTCACAGGCGATGAAAGCACTTGAGAGTCTGGCTTCAGAAGACAGACTGACAGGCATAATCTCGCATGTAACTGAACTGAAAAAAGAGATACCCAGACAGATAGTTGTTACCAAAAACAGAGACGGTGGAAGCAGAGCGGAGCTGGTTTTATAACAGGTAAATATATTTGACAGTATATTATGAAAAAGGTTAAAATAGACTATTGGAATTGATTAGATTTTTGAAGGTTTATCAATAACAGAAAGGACTGGATCATGGCTGATTATAAGATCACTGTTTTGGAAATAGGTTATGGTGAGGATGTTCCTCAGAGCTTTTATCTGGGAGATTTTGCGGATCCGGATGTCTCGTATCCCGTTCATCCGTTCAGCATGACTCTTCTTCAGGGTGAAGGAAAGAATATCCTGATTGATACAGGAATCAATCCTGAAGACCCCGTGAAACAGAATATCCTGTTTGCTGCAGGCATAGGGCACACTCATACACCGAGAGAAATACTGGAGACAGTTGGAGTTACTCCCGAGGATATCGATGCTGTAATCCTTACTCACGCTCATTTTGATCACGCCGGAGCTATGGAGTGTTATCCGAACGCAGTATTTTATCTTCAGGAAAGAGAATTTCTTGGATGGAGTGAGTATCTTTCGGATCCCAGATTGTCAACTCTGGGAATGTTCAGCACCAATCCCGACGATATAAATAGACTGCGCACTCTCAAGGAGGAAGGCAGACTCATTCTGATCGATGGCGATAAACAGGATCTGTTCCCGGGAATCTCAGTTATGGCAGCTGCCTTCGGTCATACCTTTGGTATGCAGATGGTCATGATCGAAAATGATGATACATTGTTCATCCATGTTGGTGATGTGGCTAATAAAGTCGGAGGCCAAGCGGGCT
>JAZUNG010000154.1:0-22070 GCA_045604025.1 Lachnospiraceae bacterium
TCATTGTGGAAAGGACACAGCCCGAAATAAGTCGAACCCTTTTTGGTCAGCTGCACATAACTGCCAATAACATCAACGATATTATTGGCTTCAATGACCTGATCGATTGTTTCCTGAGGGTAAAACATTTATTTCTCCCAAAACTTTGGAACAAAGAGATTCTCGTAAACTGATACAGAATAAACATCTGTCATTCCTGATATATAATCGCAGACAATCCTGCCTGTTTCTTCATTTCGTTCGTTCATTATCCAGATCAGCTCAACAGGCAGTTCATCCGGATGCTCCATATAATAGTCAAACAGAGTGGCCAGCATGATGTCAGCCTTGCGCTCTTCTGATTTGCATGTCGGATTGAAGTAGAGATTGTCAGTCATGAACTGCCGAAGACCCAACATGGCCCCATATACTTCATCGTCCATGGTGATATCATTCTTCCCCATGGAACTGGAAATGATATTCTTGATCATGAAATCAAGTCTTTCGCCGTGGGTCTTTCCCAGCACAGAAGTAATAGAAGCAGGTACATCTTCTTCTTTCAGGATACCTGCCCTGATAGCATCATCCATATCATGATTGATATAAGCGATCTTATCAGCCAGACGGACTGCTCTTCCTTCCAGCGTAGCTGGCATGGAGGGCATACCATGATTGACGATACCATCCCGCACTTCCCATGAAAGGTTGAGACCGATACCGTCATGTTCCAGAATATCTACCAGTCTCAGGCTCTGTCTGCTGTGTTCGAATTCGTATTTCCTGTCCAGAGTCCTCTCACCGGCATGTCCGAACGGAGTATGTCCCAGGTCATGTCCGAGAGCAATGGCTTCGGTCAGGTCTTCATTCAGCCTGAGGCATGAAGCTATAGTCCTGGCGATCTGTGATACTTCCAGAGTATGAGTAAGTCTGGTCCTGTAATGGTCTCCCATCGGGGCCAGAAATACCTGTGTTTTATGTTTGAGTCTGCGGAAGGATTTGCAGTGAATGATACGGTCCCTGTCTCTCTGAAAACAGGTTCTGATCTCACAGGGCTCTATCTCACGCTCACGGCCTTTGGACATGCAGCTGAGAGATGCATATTCACTGAGAGTCTGTTTTTCCAGTTCTTCCTTCTGCTCTCTGATGTTCATAATACCATCTGCTCTCCAGGCTTAACTATCACTTTATTCTGTGCATCAAAACTCTCAGCTACAGCCAGATCATAAGGCTGATCATCATCCTTCTGATACTGAGGTGCCGTATGAATAGGTATATTATATTTGGCTCCAACGAGTCTTGCACATTCCTCTGCCTGCTCTTTGTTCATGGTAAATGTGCCATCCATCGGAACAAAGAATATATCGATATTGCGGTCAGCATATTCCTTCATTTCCTCAGTGATACCGGTATCTCCAGGGAAATACAGTCTTCTGCCGTCAACATCTATTATATATCCTACACATTCATTTCTGTCATGATAATGATTATAGGCAGGAACAGCCTCAACCATCACATCGTTGATCTCAAAGGAATTGTATTCGCCGTCTGTAAGCGCCTCTGCATTGGTAATGATAGTACAGTCAGGCTTCTTGGCTACCTGATCAACACAGTTATGGTCGAAATGCTGATGAGTGACCAGTATAACATCTGCGGGTGTGTTGTATCCCTGTCCCTTATATGGATCAATGAAAAACACGAGACCTGAATTGGTGATAAGCCTGAAACTGGAATGTCCCTGATAAAGTATCTGTGCCATATCCGTTACCTCCGTTTATTCTTTTCCTTCAGTCATAGAACTCATGATCACATAAAGATTTCTAAGCTCCGGATTGTTATTCAGAGCCACATACAGATCCGCCTCGGTATCAGCTATGATGCTGCGCAGAGGCTCTCTGTAGGATTCAAGCGTCATATAAGTATTGATATCCTTGTCTGTATACATTTTGGTCAGTATCCTGATGCTGCTGTCTCCGGTATTCATACGGATATAGAAACTGTCGACTGCAGGAGCAAAAAGACTGATATTCTTAAAATAGATATTGTATCTGACGAATGCTACTACTTCATCCTTTTTAATGCCCGGAGTTATATAGACCTGAACATCTGAGATCCTGTTGACAACCGATGAAATGTCTGCAGAAATATTGGCTTTTCTGGGATCATCAAAAGAATCTTCAAGGATGGATGTATCACCTGTTGCCAGCGCATTGTAATACATGACAAAGAAATTGTTGATCGACGGAACATAGGATCTGATGACGTTCTTGCTTCTGACCATTTCCATCAGTTCCTGTTCACGTGTAAGAGATGACTTGCTCTGCGGTCTGGCCAGCGAGGCAATAAGAACCACAGCTATAACAATAATGACTGCTATAGCTGCGATCCAGACCAGGGCAGCTCTCTGTTTATAAAAAGCTGCCAGTTTACCGGTCTGTTTTTTTATTTTTCTGAACGTTTTTGAAGATGTACTGCTTTTCTTCAAATATGCCTCCGGAAATGTCAGTCTGTTCCGAACAGTCTGTCGCCTGCATCACCAAGACCGGGAACGATATATCCGTGATCGTTCAGTCTTTCATCGAGTGCAGCAAGTGTGATATCTACATCCGGGTGATCAGTCTCTATTCTGGATACGCCCTCTGGAACACCGACCAGGCATACCAGCATGATCTTCTTTGCGCCGCGTTTCTTGATGTTTGTTATGGCTGCTGAGGCACTGCCTCCGGTTGCGAGCATAGGGTCGGTAACTATAACTATAGACTGATCCATATTCTTGGGAAATCTGGCATAATATTCAATCGGCTCAAGTGTCTGTGGATCTCTGTACATGCCGATATGGCCTATCTTGGCTGTAGGAATGATATCCCTGAATCCATCAACCAGTCCGATACCAGCTCTCAGAATAGGAACCAGAACGATCTTCTGATCCAGCTCATATCCGATAGTATCACAGATAGGTGTTGTAATGGGGATTTCCTTAACAGGAAGATTCCTTGTGACCTCATATGCCATAAGCTTGGCGATCTCATCAAGGTTCTGCTTGAAGATGTAAGTTGATGTGGTTTCCTGACGCATGATGCTCAGTTTGTGTTTAATAAGAGAATGATCCAATACAGTTAACATAGCAGACATCCTTTCATTATTTATTCTGTGGGAATTCTATCACTTTTAAACACCAAATACAAGAATATTAAAGCATTGCCTTTCTGTCAGGTTTTGTATCAGCATCAGTATTTTCATCCAGAAGACGATAATAATCTTCCTCGATCTGGGCAAATACTGCTCTTTTGACAAAGCCTGAGACAGTTTCATGTCTGCTCTCTGCATAGGTTTTAAGTAATGTTCCGTCAACTTCATTGAATCTGATAGAAATGATCATAGAAAATACCTCCGAAATAATTACCTCACAGAGAAATGAGGTGAAATGATTTCGAAAATATAACAGATTATCAGATAAAAATCAATAGCTGTAACAGAAAATCTTTAATTATTGTTTTTTGCACGGAGCTCATCGACCACAGCCACCGCAGCTACCGCAAGAATGATAACAGCAGCTGCAGCTATAGCGCCGACTTTCTTAATAGTTTTGGTTTTGATCTTGTTCATACTGAACCTCCCTGCATGACATGATGTCAGTCAGAAGTATCTTCAGTTACAGATTCATCTGTCTGATCTGTATTGGCAGTATCCGTTTCTGCAGTATTTTCATTTTCGGTGGCAGTTTCGTCTGACTCAGGGATCTCGCTCTCAGCCTCAAAAGACGCTGTATCTTCTTCTGCTATGTCACCTTCCGAAGAAGTACCATCAATCTCTTCCTGAGTCAGGATCTCGCCGTTATAAACTCGCTGAATGATCTGTGAAACATAGTCAATGGAATCCTGCTCAGGAACTATCACTGACAGCTCCATGCCATCAGACGCAAAACTCGGCTGAAAATCAGGATATCCATTGGCCTGAAGCTTCAGTATATTCCATGAGCCTCCTTCATCGAGCTGGATCTTCACTATCTTCTTGATCAGTTCCTTGGGCATGTCTGTGATAGCACAGTTGTCCACGGCATCCATAAGAGCTGAATAATTTGCAATACTTGCGGCAGAAACCAGCTTGTTGATCATGGCTTCAATAACTATCTGCTGATGCAGTCCCCTGGCCAGATCTCCGTCCGGCAGAGACTTTCTCTCTCTTGCATACTGAAGTGCGATCCATCCGTCAACCCAGATCTCACCTTCATTAAACCAGTAATCATAATAGGTGGTTCCAAATGCATATGGATTATAGAATGCAAGACCGCCGATCGCATCTATGATATCAACTACAGATGTAAAATTGACTCTTACATAATAGTCAATATCAACTCCGTATAACTGTTCGATCGTTGAAGACAGCACATCAATGCCATAAATGCCCGCATGAGTCAGTTTGTCCTTGGAATCGCCCGTCACACCCGGGAACGGAACGTAATAATCTCTCGGAGTCGATACAAGCAGCACTTGACGCTCATTGAAATTGACGATGACCAGCATGTTAACATCGCTTCGTCCTGTAAGAGAAACCTCGAAATACTCATCACTTCCGCTGATCAGTACAACAAATGGTTCATCAATTGATTCTTTGACTGCAGTTTCTGTTTCACTTTCAGTCTCAGTCTCTGTTTCGGTTTCAGCCTCAGTTGTTGTTTCAGGAACAGTCGGCTGTATGGGCAGTTCTGACTTCGGTTTCTTAATGGACACTTCATCTATGATCTTCGCATCCATATAGTAAGTATCAGTCAGATCGTCAAAAATACCGCCCAGTGTACTTTCGTAGATCATGCCGTCTACTTCACCGTCATACCAGGCATTCAGAAGTTTATCAATTCCACCATAGTCTACTGTTTTCAGCTCTTTTCCTGCCTTGTCAGCAAACATGGCCATGGCCTCATTAAAAGTATCAGCAGAATACCCGGAATAGGTTCCAAACGTATAATCTGCAGCATCGCCTATGTTCTCAGCAGGGTCATCGACCTTAACGGACGCCTTGTAGATAGTGATATTGTATCCTTCACCGGTTATGGTATCTATGGTCCTGTTGGTTATGTAGACATAATAGCATCCTACCGCAAAAATAAAACACAGCAAAAGTGATACGGCGGATGCGATGATCTGCCGTACAAACCCTTTTCTGCGCAGAAAGAATATGCCTGCAAATATACCGATTATGGCAGCTGCCATAACTAAAATATACTTAAAAGGGAGTACATTAAAATCAATGATCATAACTGCAAAAGCAGCTGACAGTACACCTTCAAGTATCATCAGGACCAGGCTGATGATACTAAATGCCTTCTCAGCTCTGATCCTGCTCAGTTTATCTTTATTCTTATCTATAATCTTTACTTTATACTTCAAATTATCTGTCTTCCCTGAAATATGATAATCCCAGACTTGCGGGTGGTTGGTTCTCTTTCTTGCTCCTGATACTTGTAAGGATCAGAACAATGATCGTTACGACGAACGGAGCCATCTGATAGATCTCTTTAATGGCCAGATTTGTTCCCGAAGGAAGGAACATATGCAGTACATAAAGTCCGCCAAAAACAATGGATGCCCAGATACTGTGACCCGGTCTCCATATCGTGAATATGACGAGAGCGATCGCCAGCCATCCTCTGTCACCGAAAGCATCATTTGACCATACACCGCTGGCATAATCAAATACATAATAAAGACCACCCAGACCGGCAACAACAGCGCCGATACATGTAGCAAAATATTTATAACGGGTTACGTTTATACCTGCTGCATCTGCGGTGGCCGGGCTTTCACCAACAGCGCGCAGATTCAGACCTGTCCTGGTCCTGGAGATTATCAGCGCTGCTATTATAGCTACTATAATGGCCATATAAGCCAGGAAACTGTATGACAGGAAGATATCTCCAAACCATCCCAGTTTGCCTGCAAATGGAAGCTTGGCACTGAAGTAGCTGCTTGTCTTTGACAATGCGATAGACGGAACATCTGCTCCGGAAAGCTTGATAAGTGAACCACCGAAAAAGTTTCCGAAGCCAACACCGAATGTTGTCATAGCCAGACCGGTAACATTCTGATTGGCTCTGAGTGATACTGTCAGGAAACAATAGATCAGACCCATTATCAGAGATCCGAGTATACATGAAAGCAAAGGTATCAGTATTCCCAGAAACGGGTTCATATTTGCCTGACCGACTCTGGTCTCGTATGAGAAAGCACCTATTACGCCGCAGATACCGCCCACATACATTATACCTGCTGTACCCAGGTTCAGATTGCCGCTCTTCTCTGTTATGGTCTCACCCACGCTTCCGTACATCAGAGGGATACCCTGGGAAACAGCACGGGGTATGAATCTTAAAATGAAATTGAAGATAGCGCTGAACATTATGCTGCCTCCTTTCTGCTGTGAGTCAACGAGATCTTATAATTCAGGAAGAACTCACATCCCAGAATAAAGAACAGGATGATACCGGTAATGATATCTCCGAACGAACCATTCAGTCCGAATATTGTAGTGATCTCTGTAGTACCTCTTTCCAGGAATACCAGCAGGAAAGTGGTAAGGATCATAAAGAACGGATTGAACTTGGCCAGCCATGCTACCATAACACCTGTAAACCCACGTCCGTTTACCAGTGTGGTGGTCAGTGTGTGGTCGGTTCCGCCAACCAACAGAAGTCCTGCAAGTCCGCAGATCCCACCTGACAGGATCATGGTACGGATGATGACTTTATTGACCTTGATGCCTACGTATCTTGCTGTGGGCTCGGATTCACCCACAACTGCCAGCTCATATCCATGCTTGGAATAATTCATGTAGATGTATATAAGCACAGTGATGATCACAACAATGATGACATTCAGCAGATATTTGTTCCCGCCTATCTGAGGAAACCAGCCTGCCTGAGTGTTCTGATTGATAATGCCAATCTTGCCTGCTCCTTTGGGAACCTCCCATATGATAACAAAGAACGCGACCAGCTGTATGGCAACATAATTCATCATCAAGGTGAACAGGGTCTCATTTGTATTAAACCTTGCTTTGAAGAAAGCAGGTATGAATGCCCAGATGATACCGCAGACTATTGAAACAACGAACATTACGATGATCAGCAGCCAGTTGGGGATCTTGTCACCCAGAAGTATCATAGATGCCGCAGCGCCGAGAGCGCCCATCAGTGCCTGTCCGTCACCGCCCAGATTCCAGAATCTCATTCTGAAAGCCGGAGCCAGTGCCAGTGATATGCACAGTAGGATAGCCATGTTCTGAAGCAGCATCCAGAATCTTCTGGACGTTCCGAACACACCGTCGAACATGGTAACATATACTTTGATAGGGTTCAGACCGGTAGTCATCATAGTAATGATACCGATCAGTATCAGAGCCAGCACGATAGCTGCAGCTCTGATAGCCCATGCCTTATACCAGGCTATGCTCTTTCTTCTGGAAATATGGAAAAGCGGTGTTTTATTATTCATCTGCTCCTCCTGTTCTGGTCATCATCATACCAACCTCATTTTTATTTGTTGAACGTCCGTCAACTATCCCGGATACTTCGCCGCCGCACAGAACAAGCACGCGGTCGCATAGCTGCAGAAGGACATCCAGGTCCTCACCTACATAGATGACCGCAACTCCGGCAGCCTTCTGTTTATTGATCAGGTCATAGATCGTATATGACGAATTGATATCAAGGCCTCTTACAGCATAAGCTGTCAGAAGAACTGTTGGTGAAGATGCTATTTCTCTTCCTACCAGGACCTTCTGAACGTTTCCTCCTGAAAGCTTTCTGACCGGAGTTGTAATGCTGGGAGTATTGACATCGAGTTCCTCAACAACATGCTCAGCCAGATGATAAGGAGTTTTTTTGTCTGTAAATATGCTCTTTCCGGATCTGAAGGATCTGAGGGCCATATTCTGAGCCAGGTTCATGTTTCCTACCAGACCCATACCCAGTCTGTCTTCCGGTACGAATGACAGAGACACGCCCATTTCAGCGATCTTCAGAGGATCCTTTCCGATCAGTTCTTCCTTTTCGCCGTTGTCTTCGACATAATATACATGTCCTTTTTCAACTTTCTGAAGACCGGCTATAGCCTCCAGAAGTTCCTTCTGACCATTTCCGGCAATACCGGCGATACCAAGTATCTCACCAGTCATGGCAGTAAATGAAACATCCTTTAACCTGTAGATGCCGTCATCGCTTTTAACGGTCAGCCCTTCAACAACTACCCTTGGTTTCGGGTCAATGGGTTCAGGACGGTCTATATTCAGTGTGACAGCATGACCGACCATGGCATCTGTCAGTTCCTGTACATTGGCATCAGCTGTGATCACATCACATATGTATTTTCCTTTTCTGAGGATAGCAACCCTGTCAGAGATCTCCAGAACTTCATTGAGCTTGTGAGTAATGATGATGATCGACTTGCCGTCAGCCTTCATGTTACGCAGAACATTGAACAGCTTCTCGGTTTCCTGCGGCGTCAGAACAGCAGTAGGCTCATCAAGGATCAGTATGTCAGCGCCTCTGTACAGGACCTTTACTATCTCAACGGTCTGTTTCTGGGAAACGCTCATATCATAGATCTTCTGAGCGGGATCAACTTCAAATCCGTATCTGTCACAGATCTCCCTGATCTTTGCTGAAGCGGCCTTCAGGTCCAGCTTGCCTTCATCTTTCAGACCGAGAATGATATTCTCAGCAGCGCTCAGAACATCGACCAGTTTGAAATGCTGGTGGATCATACCGATACCCAGATCAAAAGCATCCTTGGGAGAAGCAATTGAGACATCACTGCCCCTCACTGCAATGCTTCCTTCATCCGGATAGTAGATACCTGAGATCATGTTCATCAGAGTGGTCTTTCCTGAACCATTCTCCCCCAATAACGCCAAAATCTCTCCCTGATATACATCAAGGGAGATATCTTCGTTAGCTGTGATATTACCGAATCGCTTCGTAATATTCTTCAGTTGTAAAACAGGTACTTTCTCGTTCAAAGCCCTTCTCCTTATCAATGTTAAAAAATGCTTATATCTTCCGGAATATTTACCTGTCTCGCTCATAATCAAAAATCGCTGCGCCAGATAAGTATTCCGGAAGATATCAGTTTTCGAAAATGATATGCATCTGTGATATCATCTGCCATTTTATGCTGGCAGATGATATCGCAGTATGCTTAGAACGTGAAATTAGAATGCGGTGTCAAGCAGTGTGATGCCGTCGATCTGCAGATCGAAGTAAGGAGCTGAACGATACTCTGACTCAAGGAATGCACCGTCAGAGATAGCTTCAGTGTCGCCCTCGTATGCAGGATCTGTATCAACATCTGCCATATAAGAAGTAAGCTCTTTGCCGTCAACTGTAAATGTAGAGGTATCGAATACCTGTACAGAACCATCAAGAAGAGCCTTCTTAACTTCATCGATCTTTTCCTGTGTTCCTTCAGCAGCAACATCGCTGTTTACATCTGTAAGAAGAACACTCTCGGTATCGATAGAACCGGTCCAGTCAGTATCGATTTCAGTACCGTTCTTGATGCCTTCCATTACATATGTGTAATAAGGAGCCCAGTTAATTCTGGAAGAAACGATGAATGTGTTAGGGCATGCAGTGATGGTAGAACCATTGTAGGAAACATCAGGTACGCCTGCGCTCTCACATGCTGTAGGAGCTCCCATGGAGTCTGCATGCTGGCTGATCAGCTTGCAGCCGCCATTGATAAGGGCCATAGCGCCTTCCTTTTCCTTGGTCTCATCATACCATGAACCTGTGAAGGTTACATCCATAGTAACTGTAGGGCAGATGCTCTTTGCGCCAAGATAGAATGATGTATAACCGGAGATAACCTCTGCATATGTGAATGCTCCGACATAACCCATCTTAGCTTCATCAGCAGTAAACTCACCTGCTTCGATCATCTCATTGAGCTTCATTCCTGCAGCTACGCCTGCAAGATAACGTCCCATGTAGATAGATGCGAATGCATTGTGATAGTTTGCAAGGCCTTCAGTATGAGCCTTTGTTCCTGTAGCATGGCAGAATACAACGTCAGGATATTCCTTGGCTGCCTCGATCATGTAATCCTCATGTCCAAAGCTGTCAGCGAATACGAAGTTGCATCCACGCTCAACCATCTTTACTGCCTCTTCATAGCACTCCTGTCCCTCAGGGATGCCGGTTGTGATAAAGTAGGTCTCTCCTTCCTTAAGGCCCTGTGCTTCGCAGGCCTCCTTGAAGCCGTTGATGAAGTTGAGGTCATAGGTTGAGTTCTCATCATGAAGACAGATAAGACCTGCAACTACGCTTTTTCCCTCAGCATCGTCGCCGCCTGCAGGCTGGGTGCTGCCACCGCCACCGTTGCCGCCATTGCTTCCGCAGGCTGCAAGTACACCAACAGCCATAGCAGCTGCAAGTGCAAGTACTAAGATTTTCTTAAATAACTTCATTTTCATCCTCCCGATAAAAAATAGATAAAAATTTATTTTCAGCTTTGGCTGTGAGGCTCAAGCCTGAAATCAATCAATAAAGGTAACTCCCTTTTCAACATCCATATCCGCTACCCGTGCAAGTGATTCCACGCGGATTCCCTGCTCTCTGAGCTTCTTTCCGCCATCCTGGAATGCCTTCTCAATAACAATGCCGGCACCTACAACCTCCGCGCCTGCCTGATGGCACAGATCGATCAGTCCTTCCAGAGCACATCCATTGGCCAGGAAATCATCGATCAGCAGTACTCTGTCACCAGAATTCAGGAACTGTTTTTCAACCATGACATCATATACATTTCCATGTGTATATGATGTTACTTTGGAATAATAACAGTCATCGGACAGATTGGCACTCTTATTCTTCTTTCCGAACAGAAGCGGGACATGGAACAACTGAGCCACCGGATAACCGACGGCAATACCACTGGTCTCAACAGTGAGTATCTTGGTCACATGTTCATCTTTGAATAATCTGTAGAATTCTTCACCGACCTGTGTGAGAAATGGGACGTCTATCTGGTGGTTCAGAAAAGAACCAACCTTGAGGACCTTCCCCGGGAAGATCCTTCCTTCAGCAGCTATCTTGTCTTCAAGTGCTTTCATGCTCATATTACTGTCCCCTCGTAAAAACGAAAAACGGACCAAACGCATATAAATGGTCGGGTTTGATCCGTAAATTCCGGTAGTCGCTTCTTCTGGCGAAGCGGTAGAAACATTTGGGCCTTAAAACCAAATCTATACCATCAAAATATTATATTTTTAAAATACCAAAAATACATTCTATTTATATCACTTCGGCAGTCTGCAGTCAAGGTTATTCCACACCGCATATCTCTCTTGCCACAAGTACTCCACTGGCAGAGGCATGAGAAAGTGAATGCGTAACACCGCTGGCATCTCCGATCATATAGAGATCCTTATACTCAGTCTCTAGTCTGTTCGAAAGCTTTACCTGCATATTGTAGAATTTGACCTCTACTCCATACAGCAATGTATCCATTCCGGCAGTTCCGGGAGCGATCTTATCCAGTGCATAGATCATTTCTATGATACCATCAAGGATCCTCTTGGGGATGACCAGAGACAGGTCGCCGGGAGTTGCCTTAAGTGTAGGTCTGGTGAAGCTCTCATCGATCCTGCTCTGAGTACTTCTCTTTCCGCTGATCAGATCCCCGAATCTCTGTACAATGACTCCACCACCCAGCATGTTGGAAAGCTTCGCGATATTCTCCGCATATGCGTTGCTGTCATTGAAAGGATCAGTAAAATGCTTTGCGACCAACAGGGCAAAATTCGTGTTTTCCGTATGCTGGCTGGGATCTTCAAAGCTGTGTCCATTGACCGTTACAATTCCATTGGTATTCTCGTTAACTACCAGCCCGTGCGGGTTCATGCAGAACGTACGCACCAGGTCATTATATTTGTTGGTCCTGAATACGATCTTGCTTTCATAGAGCTCATCTGTCAGATGTGAGAAGATCTCAGCGGGCAGCTCAACTCTGACACCGATATCAACCCTGTTGCTCAATGTCTTTATGTTCAGATCACGGCAGATACCTTCCACCCATTTGCTGCCACTGCGTCCAACAGAAACGATGCATTTCGGTGCAAAGAAAGTCTCTTTATCAGTGATGATATTATATCCGCCGTCAGCGATCTCAATACTGCTTACCGGTGTATTGAAATGGAAGTCTATCTGATCTTTGAGCAGATCGTAGATATTTCCGAGAACTATATAATTCTTATCTGTTCCCAGATGCCTTACTGAAGCATCCAGAAGATGCAGCTGATTCTGCAGACAGAGCTTCTTGATACTGGTATTGGTTGTGGAATACAGTCTGGCGCCTTCTCCTCCATACTGCATGTTGATGCCATCAACATACTCCATGAGTTCTATGGCCTTTTCCTTGCCTATATACTCATGCAGACTGCCGCCGAAATCGTTAGTAATATTATATTTACCATCAGAAAAGGCACCTGCGCCTCCAAATCCGTGCATGATGGCACAGGTCTTGCAGTGTATACAGGATTTGATCTTGTCACCGTCTATAGGACAATGTCTTTTTTCCAGCGGCTGTCCTTCTTCAAAGACAGCTATCTTCAGAGATCGGTTCAGTTTTATCAGCTCATATGCGGAGAAGATGCCTCCGGGGCCTGCTCCGATAATGATCACATCATATTTATTCATGTCAGCCTCTCGTTATTTGATCAAAGTTGAGATCAGATAGATGATCCCCAGATGTGCAGGATAATAAAAATAAAACAGATATTTCAGTTTCAGCCTGCCACGCCTGCCACTATACATCAAAATCGGTATTAATGCAAGGAATGACCACCACTGAACCCTCAATGTTACTGTCGCAGCAACACCTGCCAGACCGGCAGCAAGCAGGATCCATTTTAGAATAAACTTAATATCATCCTTCTGAGCTTCATCCGTAAAAAACAGATTCGGAAGGTACACCAGAACCGGAAGCAGCACACCGAAAAAACCATAATCCACTTCAAAACCGCCAGACCAGCTCATCTGTGGGATCACCCATGTCAGTACAAACTCTGCTGCCAGTACTATAATGAACAGGATCCACCAGTATGAGCCTCTTTTCCATGCTGTATCCAGCATATATATCAGAATGATCGAAAGCGCAAATGTGATCAGTATGCACTGATACAGACTATGCTGAGAAAACCAGTATATACACTGGCAGATGATGCCGAAAAACAGTACCAGGGTCAGATATTTTTTCCTGGACCGGGTATACAGACACCCTTCGGCGATCATATAAGCAAATATCGGAAATGCCAGTCGTCCAACGATCCTCACCCAGGTCAGATGAGGAAAAATGAGCCCGCCTATATGATCAACAGTCATTGTGACCAACGCGATGATCTTGAGAATATTTCCGCTCAGTATCCTGATCCTATTCAAAATAGCCATTACTGTCTACCTGTTTCCAGTACTTCCGAATCCGCCTGTCCCTCTGTCTGTATCTGACAGCTCATCACACTCTACCCATTCAGCGGCAACATAAGGCATGAACACCATCTGGGCTATACGTTCACAAGGCTCTACAGTCTGCGGTATCTTCGAATGATTGTGCAGAGGGACCATTATCTCTCCTCTGTAATCACTGTCTATCACACCGACCTTATTTGCAGGAGCAAGTCCTCTTTTGGTTGCCATCCCGCTGCGGGGAAAGATCAGTCCGACCAGTCCCTCAGGTATTTCCATGGCTATGCCGATATGGATCAGAACAGTTTCACCCGCCTGTATGGTAACGGGGCCATCCAGACAGGCATGCAGGTCACAGCCTGCTGAGTATTCTGAACCATATTTCGGAAGAACAGCATTTGGATTCAGCTTTTTTATGTTCATTTTTGTCATACTTACATATCCTCCGACCATTATAAGGTCAAAAAAAGTCTACATGACTTTTCAACAATTTGCAATATGTGTATAATATATGCAAATTAATACATAAAGGGATTAATAATATGACCGGATCCGGAAAAATTAAAAAAGATCTATATGGCTCTCTTTCAGATGGAAGGGACATTTGGAAGTATACCATTAACGATCCATCGGGTGAATATGTAGAGCTTCTTGACTATGGTGCTACTGTCAATGGACTGTATATCAGGAACAGATCAGGGCAGCTGATAAACTGCGTTCTTCAGGCTGCCGGACCTGAAGCTCTTGAAGTCAACAACATGGCTGCCAGCGTTATCGGAAGATGCGCCAACAGGATCAAACATGGTAAATGCACTATCTCAGGAAAAGAAGTCCAGCTGGAGGTAAATGCCAGAGGACAGTTTCTTCACGGTGCCAGTGGCAATTATGCACACCAGCTGTTTTCAGGAGAGATAACCTCTGATGATGTCGTTTTCACACTTAAAGATATGGGCAAAGGTGGATTTGACAATACAGTTGATGTCAGAGTCACCTATACCTTTTCAGAACGTGCTCTGACCATCTCCTATGAGATGATCCCTTCTGAAGATACCATACTGTGCCCTACCAATCATGCATACTTCAATCTGGGAGGCCTTACAGACATCAGGAACAGCCGGATGTATATCGGTGCATCATTCATAGCCGGAACTGATGATGAAGGAGTAGCAGATGGTTCTCTTATACCCGTTTCCGGAACTCCATATGATTTTCTGGAAGAAAGAAGTATCGGATCCGCAATGGAAAGTGACAGCGTAGGATATCTCAAAAGGACCCGAGGCGGTTATGATAATCCTTATTTCTTCGGAGATGACCCATATGGCCTCAGAGCATCTCTTTGCGATCCGGAAAGCGGAATCATGATGAAGTGTTATTCAGATATGCAAAGTGTCATCCTCTTTACACCCGGGTACTGCAGAGGACGTATGAGTGGAACACAGGAGATCAAAACAGATTATGCTGCTGTCTGTCTGGAAACCCAGTATATGCCAAATGCAGTCAACTGTCCCGAATTCAGATCACCTGTTTTCAGGGCAGGCGAGTTACTTAGATCAACAACTGTTTACGCTTTTGAGAATATTTAAGATATCTGATCATTACAATTACGGGAGGCAGTCACTGCCTCCCGTTTTGTTTATGGTTTATTTGTTAAACAGTTCTGTCAGAGTGACTTCATGCTCTTCAAATATCTTCAGAACATATTTATCCCAGTGACGTGCATCGGCAGTATGACTACCGAATACATAATCTTCCTGACCATAATCCATTACATCAAATCCCGGGATGGCTTTGCTGGCTCCTGCGGTCCTGTAGGCGGCAGCATCGGCAAGTGAAAATGCTGCAATGCCATCTGAATATGAAACCCACCCTGAAATATCGGTTCCAGTAGCGGAAGATGCTGTACCATTTGTACTCTGTCCGGTTGCCTCAGCCTTTGAAATACTCTCGGCACCATCAACATATCTGCCATACATCATATCTACATACAATGCCAAAGAATCGCCAAATATCTCAGATGGCACATGACCGCCGTTCCACTGCCATTCAATATCAGCATCCGTTCCGGCAGCATTCCAGGCTATCTGCAGGTTCAAGGAATTGAACATGGAGATATCACCCTCCGAAGCACCCATAAGGATACGGGTCCAGACAGGATCCTCTGTTCCATCAGCTCCGATATATTTTACGGGATCGTATAGTTCTACCAGATTCTTTCCATATTCATCTCCCGCTTCAATCTCATCTATATCAGTCTGATATGATGCCAGCATGTCTGCGAATGAGGAATAATTAGCAGAATCTGTGCCATTGCCTGTTGAGGACTGAGTAGTTCCGGCATCAGGCGTTCCCACTACATCTGAAGATCCGGAATCCGCACCGCCGAAATCGCTGGGAGGACCTCCGCTTCCCATATCAGGAGGGCCACCGGCACTGTAACCTCCGGGCATACCTCCACCAGGGCCACCTTGTGAACTGCCGGAACTGCCCTTTGCATATCTTCCCTCTATGAATGCCAGCGCTCTGTCCTCATTTGTCATAGCTGCTACTTCACTGTCTGAAAGGGCTGCTCCGTCAGTTCCGAACCATGTCCAGTCTTCGGTATAGTCAAGCCGGGCCAGATAATCATTCAGACTGGCCTCAAACTCAGCCAGATACAGTTCTACATATGTACCAGAGTAACCATTCGTTTCAGGATGTTTATCAATATCATATTCAATCTTCAGATCAACAGTATCATCTGTATCACCATCTTTATTCAGATCATATCCGAATAAAGATTCGTCTGCCTGCAGATCTGAGCTGTTAATGTATTCCATATACTCTGCAGCCAGGTACTCCGCCATCTGTTTCTGGAAAGATGTTTTAAATGCATATGTACTGTCCAGATAATACTCAAATCCCATTGCCATATCTGCTTCAGCCAGCGATGTTATGGCACTGTAAGCCATGCATCCCCATATACCATCAGAAATGCTTACCTCTTCTCCGTCTATGGTAACGCTGGTTATATAATTTCCATCTTCAGCTTTGTATACACCTACAGCTCCGACGGCAATCTCATAGTCATAGAAATCCGGATTGTTTGAAGTCGCAGCTATCATGGCAGCATGCGCACCGCCTCCTGAGCCGCCTGTAGACACAAAATAATCCGTACTGCCGGGAAGATTGCCCAGCAGTATATTATACTTTACGAAACGCACTGCACTCTTCTGATCTACCAGACACGATGGTGCATCTCCTGTAAACAGAGTATTTCCGGATTCATCTGTATAGGTACTCTGTTTGCCCCTGTTTCCACAGGCTACGTTGATATAACCATCTGCAGCATAAGTAGATGATGCACTCTGGTTACTCTGACTGCCGTAGCCTGCAGCGCCTGTATTTACAATTACCGGGGCAGTATCTGCGGTATAGATCTGTCCGTTGGTACTGGCAACAGATGCTTCATGGTCGATCACCAGATTGCCGTTAACTGTACCGGATGCAGCATCTTCCTTACCATCTCCGTCGGTATCAATACCCTTCACATATGCACCTGGTACACAGACAGATACGCCTTCATAGTCTGCCAGAACAGGAGCTGTGACAGCGGTTACCGGAGATAATGTCCATGCGTCTGCAGATTCATTGTATGTCCATTCCGCATTCATATTGGACAGATCCAGAGCCTGCTCTATTGCCAGCATGTCAGCAGTTTTATTGATCACCGCTTCTGATTCAGCCTCCTCACTTGATCCTTCTGATATTTCGGTTTCAGTCTGAATCTGTTCAGTTTCAGTATTGATAGAGCTCGTTTCAGTCTCTTCAGATTCAGATTTTTTATCTGCACATGCGCACAGACAGACAGCCATTATCAGAACGATCATAAAAGCCATAGTTCTTGATAAGTATTTCATGATCCCCTCCACATATTAAAATTAACAATGGCTGAGGTTAAACTGCAGCCATTGACAATCAACTTTTTTATTATACAACTTTTTAAAAAGAATAAAAGCAGTAATCTTCTGATACTATTTTTTGTCTGATCCCAGATACTTGAGACTCAGCATGGTCAGATCATCAAACTGTTCTGTTTCCTGAACAAAGTCAGCAACCGCACTCTTCATATTTTTGATTGCTTCTTCCGGTGCCAGACCGGGATCGCAGTTCAGTACCTCGACTACACGGTTAATTCCAAACATATTCTTGTCTGCATCAGATGCTTCAGGAAGTCCATCTGTATACAGGAAGATCTGAGAACCGGGCTCTAACTGGATCACATACTCATGATATTCGATGCCGCTCATGGCACCAACTACAAAATCATGCTTATCCTTGTAGATCTCATAACTGCCATCAGGTTTTTTCAGGATCGGATACTCATGACCGGCATTGCAGGCAAAGAGCCTTCCGGTGGAAATCTCCAGAACTCCCAGCCATACTGTGATGAACATATTTTCCGGATTATGCTGACTGATGCTGTTGTTGACCATTTTCATGGACTCTGCGGTACTGCCTTTTGTGATGGCTGCATTATAGAAATGGATCAAACCACCCATCATGAACAGTGCTGCAGGGACACCCTTTCCGGCGACATCGGCAATCAGGAAAGTAAGATGATCATCATCAGTCAGATAAAAGTCATAGAAATCTCCTCCTACTTCTTTGGCAGGATCCATACTGGCAAAAATCTCAAACTCATGCCTGTCCGGGAAAGGAGGAAATACATTCGGCAATGTACTGGCCTGAATGCGGGCACCTACCGAAAGCTCTGTTTCGATACGTTCATTTTCAGCGGTGATGGCAGCATTTGTTTCAATAAAATCATCAATCACCACTGACATCTCAGAGATACCTTCAGCAAGCTGCTTTATCTCATTGTGTGACCCGACATCAGCCAGGTTGTTTCTGAGCTGCTCACTGTTCTTGGTTTCCTTGTATGTGGCAATACTGTTCTGTATCTTCTGTAACGGCCTGAGAACGAAAAAATACAACAACAACAGACATACAACAGCAAGAATAAGCAGACGCATTACATCAAAGAATGTGTACTGGATTGTCTGGGAATGAATACTACGGTTGAGTTCCGTCAGATTATAAGAAACCCCCATAAATGCCGGCTGTCCGCAGATCTGATCAAAATAGACATAATAATCAACATAATCCCCTGCCTCGGCAAGATATGAATTATTACTCTCTGCGCTTTCCATTGCCCTGGCCAGATTCTCTGTCGCTTCTGTCACAGTTCCGATAGGATAAACGTCCAGATAATCTGTTCCTCTTTTTGCGCCTTTATCAGCTGCACTGAACAGATAATACATCTCATTATAAGAATTGTTTGCCAGTACACAGAACAGGAAATCTACTTTATATGTCTGTTTGATCTGATCGATACGAGTGATCAGCCATGAATAAACTATCTCTGCAAACAGTTTCTGATCTTCCGGAGACAGTTTTTCAACATCATCAGGTCTGATATATCTGAGCTGAAGACCGGGGTTATGTTCATTGAACTGCTGGCACTTCTGCTCAGTCACACTGTTATTTGTGAAATCGGAATCATATTCGATATCTAATTCATGATCGTGCATATACCAGTAATCAAGAAGCCATTTGTATGAAGGATACTCCCTGACATACAGCATCACTTCTTCAGCGATCTCAGAAGCAGTGCTTTCCATCTGAGCTTTGATATTCCTGTCAGAAGATGAAAGCTGAAGAAAATAGGTAAGTATGGCAGTACCTATTACCCCGACCAGAAACAGTATTGCGACCAGCATGATAATGCCGACCTTGACTTTTCTCTTTTTCCCGGAAGATGTCATTGATTAAACCCCTTATGGAAAAGATTATAAATATGCAAAGATGATTTGTAAAGAATCTAATGTATAGCAGAACATGATCTAAGCATCTATCAATACAGCCCTGCATGGAGAACCGTCAGCACCGGACAGATTCAGCGGGGCTGCATTCAGAAGATAAACACCTTCCGGGACATCTCCCAGGCGGATACCTTCCAGCAATACACAACCCACACCCAGCAGTATGATATGTACTTCCATAGGGGCGTCTTCAGGTCCCACAGTCTGGGATTCATTGCCCAGCAGCAATATCTTTTCGGAGGCGAATACTCTTGCAGCATCCACTGAGACCTCTGCTGCTCCTTTAATAAGGATCCTCTTTACAGCTTCGGGGTTCTGTTCTTTTGCTTTAGCAAGCATATTTATAGCATCATTACCGGATACAGCACCATGATGCTCCGCTACATAAGCCATACCAATGCACGAGTCAAGGCATATTTCATTTACAGTATTGCCATCTTTAATAAAATGATATGGCGCATCCATATGTGTGCCGTTGTGAGCACACATACTGAATGCTGTCAGGTTAAAAGAGGCACCATCACTCATGGAACTGAGCACCTTTTTTTTCGGTGCTGGATCACCCGGATATACCTGACAGCTAAAAACCTCTTGTGAAATATCGTAAATTTTCATTATTAATTCTCCAATTCAGATTCCGCTTTCTCCGAATCGTTATAATGTACATACATACGTGACAACTCCCCATCGTTTCCGCGGGCCATGCATAAATAATTCCACCCATATCTTTCATAGAAACCTATATGATCTGTCAGTAGATACAATGTATCAACTCCCATAGAAGACATATCATCACATGCGAACTGCAGCATAAAGCCGGCAATACCCTGATCTCGGAATTCTTCATCCACATAGACTGCACATAAATTGGGCGTGAAATCCCTGCGCTCGTGGAAGTCGTTTTCGATAACACCGCATCCTGCAATGATCCTGTTTCCCCTTACTACAACATACCACTGAGGGATACCGGTTTCTTCTCCGAGACAGTCACGTATGCTCTCACGGTAGGCCTCCAGTGGAATATGCCATCTTTCATGGAACCATAGGGCAATCTCTTCAAATGCTTCCGGCCAGTTGCGAACAGGAATACAGACTTCGTTACGCAGGATCTCGATCGAGCTGATCTCACTCTTGAAAATAATATTATCACCGATCTGGAGGCTCTCTTCTTCCACGTTAAACTCATCACGATTGTATTCCCAAGGATACCACTCCGCTGCACCGCTGAATATTTCTCCATATTTATCTGTTATCTTTATCGTTTTATTATTGTAATCCCAAAGTTCATTCATATCTGCAGATTCACATATTCTACTGTTTTATTAATATTACAACCCTTCCTTGACAGCGTAACTACAGTCTCAACATGCTTCGAAACTCTCGTATTCGTGTCCGATATTTCCTAACCGTTCGCTGATGGCAGTGTTAGAGCCGTGATGTGTCTCTACAGTTCTTTTTTGAGCATGATGATCTCATCTGTTCTGTATTCTTCAATGAATCCATGCTTCAGAAACACCGTGATTGCCGGATTATCTATGGCGATATCATCATAAAGCACTTGTACGCCGTTCTTTTTAGCGGCACTGCATAGCAAGTCCAATCCTATGCCGCCATAGCCTTTTCCTCTGTATGGAGCATGAACTATGACATCTGCGATATAGAGTTTTCGGTCACCATCATAATGGTAGGCTGTCTCTCCGACAAAACGACCGGAGTTGTCCCTTAGATATTTGTAATAGCGTTTGTTCTCATGATTCACGATCCATAGATCATACCATTCATTCCAATTCTCTTTCGGGAAAGGAATTGTCCCTCCCCATGCGTGGTTATAGGACATGGTTTCCTGATCTGCCATCATTGTCTGTCTGAACCAAAGGTCTTCCAAAGACGGCGTATAGAGCGTAATGGAACCTTCCCATTCCTCTTTCGTCATCAAATTGACGTGCCCTATTCTTGTTTCGCCCATCTGTGGCACAGGCGCATCCTCAGTAGACCATTGATACTTGAAACCCAGCTTTTCCTGTACACGCTTAGACTTTTCATTCCCTTCGTAGTAGCCGCACCAGATACGGGCAAGATTTAACTCTTCAAAGGCATGACGCAGCAGTTTTCTTGCCGCCTCGGGCACAATGCCTTGTCCCCAATAAGGAACGCCCAGCCAGTAACCAAGCTCCGCTTCATCGTCCTTTTCGGCAAGATCATTGTGGTGAAGGCCGATGCTGCCAATGGGAAGCCCGGTTTCCTTCAGCACGATGGCGTAGGTCTCCGGTACCATCAGCACGTCTCGGATGACCTGTCGGCTGTTCTCCACACTGGTATGTACTGGCCACCCGGCTATAGGCCCGACTTGCGGATCTTTTGCGTATTTATAGCATTCCTCTGCATCCGTTTCTGCCCACGGACGGAGAACAAGACGTTCTGTTTCTAAAATCATATCTTTTCTTCCTTCTCCTCCTTCAAGCCGCTCCTCGCCGCCGATGATAGCAGTGTGGGAGCCTTTGTGCGTCTATAGCGCAATTCATCTTTCGTCAGCCACAATATGCCTTGTTTCTCTGACTGGATGCTTGAGCTCTGTTTTGAAGAACTCCGGGTATATTACCTTGTCTGTGGCAAGCGGAACCCATTCAAGATACTCAGGTGTTCCATCTTCCAAGAATGTATTGCCTTGCAAGTCGAAATCATCAGGAACTTTCATATAAAAATAGAATGCCGGTTCATAGATCAAGCGTTCCTGATCATCTCCAATGGTTCCATAGAAATATGCCTCGCAAATA